>JAFDGZ010000113.1 GCA_019309045.1 Deltaproteobacteria bacterium
GAAGGGGACGCTCTTTAATAATTTAGTTGAGCATATAAACAGAAGCCGAACAGCTCGTCGGAGGAATCGAGGCAGTTGACTACAATTGTTGCTTATTGACAGTCGGTACGCATAATGGCTGATGCAACCTTGAGGATGCCCTCTAGGAAATTTTCCAGGGAAGAATCGGTGGTCAAGATTGGCAGCGCTGGCTGAAGCCTTCGGCTGCCGATTGCTGCCGGGATGAAGTTAGAGTTGTTTCTGACAGGACAATTCTCAGGGTGTGGCTTCTTTTACCGGCAGGCAGACAAGGTCCCGCGAGTCGAAATCTGCACAGGCAGCGCATACTGGCTCAGCGTCTTCCGGAAGGCTCACCCATTTCCTGGATGAAACGCATTGATGCCGTTCCGCAAAGAGAAGATCCAGGCGTTCACAGGTTGGATAATATTTGCAGTCTTGCGGGTCTTGCTGTTTCGGCATTGGTCTATTCTCGAAAGCAACGCCTGGTTTCGAAAAGATCGTCACTCTTCCTGCCGGCTTAGTCGTTCCAGTTTGTTCTGCTAGTGACCTAGAATCTGACCTTTCAAGACCTGCTGATCTCTTTTAGAAATAGAGAGGAACTGCACGCCGATTCCAAAGCGTAGCGTCTTGTTGTCACAGCTCTTTACAGTCATCCAGACCACTCTGCCGGTTACATTCAGGGGCATGCGATTCGGGACACCGATCATCATTGAAAAGGTGTGCCCGGGTGGAAGGAACTGCTGCGAAGAGATGACAATACCAGTTGGACTGATATCTTCGGCTTCGCCTTCTATCGCACTGTGGGAAGTCAGGATGGAGACCGGCCACCTTTTTGGCCCGTCTTCGAGCTGGCAGTCAGCAACTGCCATTTCAGTATGCAAACGTATACACTCTCTGTGTCTATCCACTCTCATGCTGTTAACGTCCTCATTTCCTGATCCCATGACAATCCTATGACAATTCCTCTCGGAGCAGCTCATTTCTGCGGTGGAGGCTCAGCAAGACCTCTGCTATCTCCCCGGACAACCTCCAGGGCTCCAGACTCTGGCAGTGCGCCCGACCTCATGGCACCAGCAAGATTAGCGCCACGGGTATAAAAGTCACCGCCGCTCTTGCCAATGTCAGCTCTTGCCTGATATTGCGTGCAGCTTTCGCGTATAGTGCCCTTTGATGACTTTATGGAGTCTCGCCCTGTTCTGGGCAGACAGCCTGGTAAAGCGGACGATCATCCCCCTGGGAGTAACCTCGTCGTCTGGGCCGTGGATGTTCGACCAGACCACTTCACCCTCTGCGTGCAAAGACTCGCGTTGAGAAATTTCGATGCTGAAAGTGGCTCTGTCGTAGATCCGCAGTGGCTCGCTGCAGCAAACAAAGGCGGTATTGGTGGTGATACACTGGGTTTCTCCCTGTATAGGTCCTTCTGCTGTCAAGAAGATAACAGGATACTTTGCCTCTACTCTCCGATATTGGTCTGATTTTTTCTTGGCGAGAGTACTCAAAATGATACCTCCTTTATGGCAACACCCCAATTTACTTCGTTCCCCTGCCTCCAATGTATTCACAAGATTCCTGAAAAGTATTTCGTTACAATTAGTTAGCTTCTGATCTTTAATAGGAGCCTCTCCCTCCCCCGCTTGAGAGACTGCAACCGCTGTGCCACTGGATATGGGCACCATAAACAGCTGGCTCTGAGCGAGTGTGAAACGAAAAAACTTGTAACAGGCAGGGTTTTGAGTTAAGTGTGTTGTTTGCGGTAAGCTTTTTTGCTGTGTGCAGAATGTGGGACAAAGACAGATCACTGTAGATAGTCTCCGGGGTGAGGCAGGCCACCTCACTTTTGTCCACTACCAACAGTGGAGGTTAGTGCCATGCTAGAGGTCAATGATCTTTGGGTTGAAGTAAATGATACCCAGGTGCTCAAAGGGGTAAGTTTCAGAATCCCTCCCGGTGAAACACACATTCTTTTTGGTAAGAATGGCTCCGGCAAGTCTACTCTTCTTATGACTCTGATGGGTTTTCGCCGCTACAAGGTTACCCAGGGACAGATTATTTTCAAAGGCAAGGATATTACCAACCTGCCAGTCAATGCCCGGGCCAGGATGGGCATGGGACTCGCTTTTCAAAGACCACCGAGCATCCGTGGAGTCAAGACTCGTGACATATTCAACATATGCAACAACAATGGCGTCTCCTGTGAAGCACTGGCCGAAAAATTCCAGTTCAGCGATCTTCTCGATCGAGAGCTCAATGTGGGATTCTCCGGCGGGGAAATGAAGAAGTGTGAAATTCTGCAGCTGCTCCTCCAGGATCCTGACCTGGTGCTGCTGGATGAGCCGGAGTCAGGCGTTGATCTGGAAAATCTTGAAGTTCTCGGCAAGGCCATTAACAAGCTCTTGCAGAAGTATCTCTGGCGACAGCGGGCCAAGTCTGGACTGATTATTTCGCACGTGGGTTTTATCCTGAACTATGTTGAAGCAGATGCCGGCTATGTGCTTATGGACGGACGCATCCACTGCCATGGAAACCCGCGTGAATTATTCAGGGGAATCCAACGGCATGGTTACCGGGAGTGTATAGAATGCCAGAGATAGAACGTAGACAGAGGGCTGAAAAGGCCAAGGACAAGAAGGCAGCATTCGGCAGCGACATAGATCTTGCCAGTTTTCGTCCTGCAGATAAAGCTTCCGCTTCTTTGCAAACACTGGAAGATTTTTCGGAAGAAGATCGCCGCAAAATTGAACATTCGGGCGTAGACCTGGAGGAGAAGAACAGAGTCGGCACCTTTTTCCAAACTGACCATCGGGTCCTCCATTGCGCTGTGAGTCAGCCCGGCCTGGAGGTGCTGCCCATGGCCGCAGCTCTCCAACAATATCCCTGGTTGGAAGAAAAATTTTACTGGCGGACTGTAGCAGTGGACACGGACAAGTTCACTGCTCAGGCGGAGCTGCAATTCCAGAACGGCTATTTTATCAGATCTCTACCTGGCCAGAAGGTAAATGCCCCTGTGCAGGCGTGCCTTTATATGACCCACGAGAAGGCGGCACAGAATGTTCATAATGTCATCATTGCTGAAGAGGGGTCAGAACTGAACATCATCACTGGCTGCGCTACTGCACCTCGCCTTCGGAGCGGCCTGCACATAGGCATATCTGAATTTTATGTGCAGCGGGGCGCCAAGATTACCTTCACCATGATCCACGACTGGGCTGAAGAGGTAATAGTGCGCCCCCGCTCGGGAATCATCGTGGAAGAGGACGGCCTTTTTCTGTCAAACTATGTGTCATTGAAGCCTGTACGTTCGCTGCAAACTTTTCCCACAGTCAGGTTGGTCGGTTCGGGAGCCGTTGCCCGCTTTCATTCGGTGCTGGTAGCGCCTGCCGGCAGTGAACTGGACACCGGCGCCAGGATAATACTGGAGGCACCGCAAACTCGCGCCGAAATCATCTCCCGAACGATCACCACTGGTGGAATCATCCGCGCCAGAGGACATCTGTGCGGTTTGAGCCCTGAGGTCAAGGCTCACCTAGAGTGCCATGGACTGATACTCGACGACGGCGGCACAATTCATGCGATTCCTGAACTGGAAGGGCACGCAATGGGGGCAGAGATGTCCCACGAAGCAGCTGTCGGCAAGATTGCCGAAGAAGAGATAGAATACCTCATGGCTCGCGGACTCGACGAAGAGGAAGCAACTTCAACTATAGTTCGGGGTTTTCTCAACGTACAAATCGAGGGGCTGCCCCCGGAATTGCAAGCTGAAGTAGACAGAGCGATTGCTGAAAGTGAACTGAGTATGTTGTAAACAAACTGAACTGGTCGGACAAAGCTGTACACTTTATCTCAGGGGGGAATGAACCACCCTCTTCGTTCGCTCCATCAGCCAATCAATGAGCAACTACCGCATCCTCATCCCCTATTTTCGCAAAAATCTTCCCAGGTTGATTATCGGCATCAGCTCGCTCCTGCTGGTGGACCTCCTGCAACTCCTCATACCCCGCGTCATCAAGCGGGCTGTAGATGATCTGACAAGTCTGCAGGCCACAGGAGCACGGCTGCTCGAGTATGCCTCGGTAGTCATGGTGCTTGCTCTGGGCATTGCCCTGTTTCGCTTCATCTGGAGGCGGTTCCTGCTCGGACATTCGCGCATCATTGAAGAGGCCCTGCGCAATCGTCTTTTCAGCCATCTCCAGTCACTCCCCTTTTCCTATTTCGACCGCACCAGCACTGGTGAGCTGATGGCGCACGCCACCAATGACATCCAGGCGGTTCAGCTCGCCAGTGGCATGGGCCTGGTAGCCGTTACTGACACCCTGGTGCTCGGTACGGCGGCAGTCGGCTTTATGCTTTACATCAACCCGACTCTGACTCTGATCGCCCTGCTGCCCATGCCCTTCATTGCACTCTTTACCAAAATATTCAGTCGCATATTTCATGAACGATTTCAGCGTGTACAGGCATCATTTGCCAGGTTGACTGAACAGGCAAGAGAGAATCTGGCGGGCATCAGAGCAGTCAAGGCCTATACCCAGGAAAACTCCGAGATCGCCCGGTTTGACCGCTTTGGCAGGGATTACGTGGCAGAAAACCTCAGCATGATCAGGATAAGCGGCCTCTTTTCGCCAATGAGCCTCTTTTTTTCAAATCTGAGCATGGCATTGCTGCTCCTCATTGGCGGCAAGCTCACCATCCTGCGAACAATCTCCATCGGTGACTTTGTTGCTTTCAACAGCTACCTGCTGCTCCTCACCTGGCCAATGATGGCCCTGGGCTGGATGGTCAATCTCTTTCAGCGCGGAGCAGCCTCTCTTGGCCGCATTCAGAAGATCCTCGATATTCGTCCCGAGGCGGTGGAGAGCAAAGACGCTGCTCAGCCCATGACAGTGCAAGGCGGCATCGAATGTCGCAATCTCAGCTTCACTTATCCAGATTCGGCCACGCCAGCACTGCGTAATATTGACCTGCGGGTAGTGCCGGGACAATTGGTGGGCCTCGTAGGAAGAACTGGCGCTGGCAAGTCGACCCTTCTCAAGCTCATTCCCCGCTTCTATAGACTGGACAAGGGGCAACTCTATGTGGATGAGGTAGAAATCCATGACATTTCTCTGGGGTCACTTCGAGGAGCGATAGCTGCTGTGCCGCAGGATCCTTTCATCTTCGCTGATACGGTGCGCAATAATATTTCTTTTGGCAAACCTGGCGCTGACAACAAAGAGATAATGCAAGCTGCCGAGGCAGTGCAACTTATGGACGAGATTCTCTCTTTGCCGCAGCAGTTCGACACCCTGCTGGGAGAACGCGGTGTGACTCTTTCTGGAGGACAGAAGCAGCGGCTGACACTGGCCCGCGCTCTGCTTCTTGACAGGCCTATTCTCATACTCGACGACTGTCTGTCATCAGTAGACGTGGATACAGAACTGGCCATTCTCGACAATCTCAAGAACTACATTCGCGGCAAGACTACATTCATCGTATCGCACCGTCTCGAGATGATGCGTCTTGTGGACGTGATCTATGTATTCGATGCTGGCCGGCTTTGTGAAAAAGGCAGTCACCAGCAACTCGTGAGCAGCACCGGCCTCTACAGCAAGCTGTACAGGCGGCAGCAACTTTTGCATGAACTGCAAAACTAGACAGGGAACAGCAAGAACACGGAAATCACCAGCGAGTAGAAACTGACCATGCATGGTACATACGGCTATTTCGAGGAAGGCAAGCTGGGCAAGCCATATGACTGGCCACTCTGGCGGCGCTTTTTCCGCTATGGCCGTCCATACGTCTGGGTGATAGCCCTGAGCATCTTTCTTGTATTTGTAGTCACCGCTGCTGAATTGACAATTCCATATCTGCTCAAGATCGGCATTGACAGGTACATAGTGGTGTCTGCCCGTCGCTTACACATTCCCCCGCAAGAGTCTGAATTAGTGGAAGAGCTGCTGAAACAGCTCCAGGGCAGGTATCAGCCAGCCGCCCAAGACCTGTTTATTACCTCGAGGGAGCTCAGGAAGATAGATCCGCGATTGATTCGCCAGCTGGAGAAAAGCAAACTTCTCACTGCGGATCGCTTCTACTTCACTCGTATCAGCTCTCCAGAGCAGCAAGCACTGGTGGCAGCAAGGAGTCAGCTCTTCGTGGTAGACAGAGATCTTGTCTACATTGATTTCAAGGACCTGTCCAAATTATCTCGAAGTGAACTGCGAATTCTCAGACACAGGGATCTGCTGGGGCTCTACCGGCTGACACTTCTTTTTGTCAGCCTCCTGGTGATTGCTGCACTCTGCACTTTTGGACAGAATGTCTTCATGGTCTATGCCGGCCAGCACATGATGCACGACCTTCGCATGCAGCTCTTTACCCACATCCAGGGAATGAGCCTCACCTTTTTTAATCAAAATCCTGTGGGACGCCTTGTTACCCGTTTAACCAATGATATCCAGAACATGGACGAACTGTTCAGCACTGTGGTAATGACCCTCATGAAGGATGTGGTGCTGCTCACAGGCATCCTACTCATTCTTTTTCGACTGGACTGGCAGCTCACCCTGGTGACCCTCTCGGTGCTCCCTCTCATTATTTTGCTGTTCCGCATATTTGGCGTGCAGGTGCGAGTTGCTTATCGGGAAATCCGGACAAAACTTGCTCGTATAAACAGCAGTCTCAACGAGTACATATCTGGTATACGAGTGATCAAGATGTTTCAGCAAGAAAAGCAGGTATTCACCCGTTTTCGCTCTCTGAATAACGACTACTATCGAGCAACCCTTCGCCAGATCACTGTGCAGGCCGTCTTTTTTCCGTGTATAGAATTGCTCGCTACCACGACTACCGCCCTGCTTCTGTGGTATGGCGGCCTGCAGGTCATCAGCGAGAGCCTGACTCTCGGCGCCCTGGTCGCCTTTCTCTCCTACCTCCGCATGTTTTTTGGTCCCATACGTGATGTCTCGCAAAAATACAGCATCATGCAATCGGCCATGGCCTCGGCCGAACGAATCTTCCAATTATTGGACAACAAGGAAGATAGCGAGCAGCAACACGTTTCGACAAAAATTCGACTTCCCTCTGTCAGAGGTGAAGTGGAATTTTGCCGAATAACATTTGGCTACACTGAGGACGATAGAGTTCTGCAGGAGGTCTCCTTCAAAGTGCTGCCAGGTGAAACAACTGCCATAGTCGGCATGACAGGCGCTGGCAAAACGACCCTGATTCATCTGTTGGAAAGGTTTTACCAGCCGAGGGCCGGGAAAATACTGCTCGACGGTACTGACATTGCCCATCTGGATCTTACCTGGCTCAGGCAGCAAGTCGGCCTGATCATGCAGGATGTAACTCTCTTTTCTGGATCCATTCGCGACAATATTGTTCTCGATAAAGGCCTGTCGACGAACAGGCTGGAAGAAATCATCGAGATGGCGCGCCTGCAGCAGGTGGTCTCGAGCAAAGAGGCTATGATGGATAGCATAATCGGCGAGGGCGGTATGAGTCTGTCTGCCGGAGAACGCCAGCTTCTCGCTATTGCCCGAGCCATGGCCTATGATCCCAGAGTGCTGGTGCTAGATGAGGCCACGGCAAACATTGACAGTGAAACCGAACACTTAATTCAGCAAGCCCTCGAACAACTCTTCGAAGGACGCACCACCATAGTTATCGCGCATCGTTTGTCCACAATCCAGAAGGCCGACCGTATCCTCGTCCTTCATCAGGGGCATATTGT
>JAFDGZ010000114.1 GCA_019309045.1 Deltaproteobacteria bacterium
TCTATTTGGAAAACGTACGTTTAACACACCTTCTGCCACAAGTAAAGAACAAAAGTGGAGCAATTCATGTAGCATCTCTGCGGTAGTGGCCGCTCTTGCCACCACGCTTTTCCAGCAGCTGGATGGAGAGGATCTGCATATCCCGATCATAGGACTTGCACATGTCGTAGACGGTCAGGGCAGCTATAGATACCGCCACCAGAGCTTCCATCTCTACCCCAGTTCGATCGAGGGCTTTTGCCATCGCCTGCACCACTATTTCTGATTTTGGCCTGTCTGGAGTGAAGTCAATAGTCACGTTAGACAGCCTGAGGGGGTGGCAGAGAGGAATCAACTCGCTGGTTTTCTTGGCGGCCATGATGCCGGCGAGGCGCGCCACTCCGAGCACGTCACCTTTGCTGACCTCGAAGGAAGTGATCTGCTCGAGGGTCTCGGGCCGCATGCGTATACGCCCAGAAGCAACAGCGATTCTCTCAGTGGAGGGCTTGTCGCCAATGTCAACCATGTGAGCCTGGCCATGCTCATCAATGTGAGTAAATTGTTCCATGGAATGCTCCGAGAATCAGTAGAGAAAACAATGGCACGCACCTATTCTTCACCGTGGCGTACTAGCAGCACGATGTAGAGATCTCCTGCCAGTCCACCGAACTCGCCGCCATCGCCCTGTCGAGCGAATTTGATTCGACTGCCGTGCCCGAGGCCTGGTGAAATTTCTATTTCCAGTGTCCTGCGCACCTGGAACCGTCCTCCTCCATTACACTTTTCGCAGGATATCAGGGCCACGCGGCGGTCGCCTTTGCACACGGGGCAGACTTCAAGAGCTGCAAACACGCTGGCAGTGTGAACAAGCTTGCCGTTGCCAGCACAGGATGGGCAGGTGTGCAGTTCTGAAGAGCGGCGGTTGCCAGTGCCGCCGCAGAGGGTGCACACTTCCATCCTGGAGAGAAGCACGGTTTTCCTGGTGCCCCGGCTTGCTTCTTCAGGAGAGATTTCCAGCTGAATGCAGATGTCGGCTCCCGGCAGAGGGCCTCGTGTTGCTTGGTGACTCGACAAGCCGAGGAAACCAAGAAGCTGGGAACTGAAGGCCCTGTAGACATCTTCAGTGGTGCGGAAGCCAGTGTAGCCGTTCTTTTTCAATCCGCCATAGCCGTGCCCCTGATAAATACGCCTGAGGTCCCTGTCAGTGAGTACCTGATAGGCCTCGGCTACCAGTTTGAAGCGCTCTTCATATTCGGGTTTGCCAGGATTGCGATCAGGATGATACTTGAAGGCAAGCTGGCGAAAGCGGCGCTTGATCAGATCAACACCGGCCCCTCTCTGCAGGCCGAGTATCTTGTAATAGTCCCGGTTCGGCATAGGCTACAGTCCTGTCAGTTGACTGGCATCAGCTCCAGCAGGCGACGCAATACCTGTCGTTGCAGAACAACGAACATTCGGGGCGCATCCTTTGAAAGACATTAACTGCAAATGATAGCCTTTTCTTTTTCTCAAGACAATGGCCTAATTCCAGCTCTGCATCTGCAAAACCCGGACCCTTGTCTGGGGGAGGTGGCCTTCGCATGGCCTTGCTGGCCAGCAGCAGAGAGCACGAGCCTGCAGGCATATGGCCTGGATGGGCAGAGGGGACCCCAGGGCTCCAGCTAACTACCGCTGCTCATGCCTGCTAAACACCAGCAGGACCTCTTCAGATCTATACACATCTCTGAGGAAATATGGCTGCCAGAACTGCTTGCCGGGTGGGAAAAATGCCAGAAAGGGGATACTGCGGCTGCCGAGTTTCTCGAGCAGCCTCTCTGCCGCTGGGTTTTTTCTAGTGAGATCTGCCTTGAGCAGAAGGACGTTGTACTTCTTGAAGGCTTGCAGAACACGAGGATTGTGCAGGGCTGTTTTTTCCACCAGAAGGCAGTTGGGGCACCAGTCAGCAGTAAAATCCACAACCACCCAGCGGTTTTCCCCGGCGGCAGCCAGCAGCTGCTCATCACTGTAAGGCAGCCAGATGTCAGGCTTACCTGGGGCCGACCCCCGCATCCAGGCCGCCTCTCTGGCAACGGCAAAGCTGAACCAGAGACCTCCGGCTATGACCAGCACAGCTATGGAGCGGACAACCAATCGCCGCCGGGTGGAGTCTCTGAGTGTGGTCATCTGGCCCCATATATAAAGACCGAGGGCGAGGAAGAGGCAGAAGATGACCACCCACAGTCTTTCGGACTGGGGCAGAATAGTCAGCAGATAAACCACGGTGCCGAGCAGGGCAAAACCCATCAATCTTTCGAAGTGGATGAGCCATGCTCCTGGACGGGGAAGCCATTTCATGCTCGCCGGAAAGGCTGTGAGGACCATATAAGGCGCTGCCATGCCAATACCCATGCAGGCAAAAATTACAAAGATCATTGCAGGCGGCTGTCTCAGAGTCCAGGCCATGGCGCTGCCCAGGAGGGGGCCGCTGCATGGAGTGGCAAGGAAAGTGGCCATCACACCTTTGTAGAAGGACTCCCAGTAGCCTTGGCGCTCTACAGCCGCTCCGCTCCTGGCGGCGAAGGATGGCACCGGCAGCTGAAATACGCCGAAGAGGCACAGGGACAGGGCGAAGACCAGGGCGATCATAGCAATGAGAAAAGACTGTTTCTGAAAGAGCTCCCCCCAGCCGTAGCCTGCAAAAGCAGCGAGAAATGCCAGGACAAGAAAAACCAGGACAATGCCGGAGGCAAAACAGAGCCCCATGAGAGAGACCCTGTGTCTGCCTGCCTCGGCGTGCTGCACAAAACCGATGATTTTTAAACTGATAACCGGTAGCACGCACGGCATAAAGTTGAGGATAAAGCCTGCCAGGAAGGCGAACAGTACTGCCTTGAGGAAGGTGTTGACCTCCAGTGCCCGCAGCATTGGCCTGGGCTGCAGCGGCGGGATCTCGGCCAGGGGGGAGGCAGTGGTCTTTTCAGCCTGCTTGCTGGAGAGGAGTCCGGAGCCCGACTCCAGGGGAGTTGAAGCGCCGGCCGGGTGGGTGCTGGCGATGGCCCGGCGGACTTCTGCAGGGAGCTGCTCACCTGGAGACGAAGGAGAGAGCACGGTGAAGGAGGCGCGCAGCTTTTTCTGATAGGGGAGGCACAATCCTTCAGTACAGAGCAAGGTCTTGAGGCGGAGATCGACGGCGTAGTCTCCGGGCTGCAGGGTGGCTGCCGTGCTCAGCGGCTGGTAGATGATGGTGCTGCCCTGGTAGGCCCAGTTCCACTCATCCGGGCCGAGGTCTCTGGCAGTCATCTTTTCAGCAGGAAGAAAGCGGCTGGCCTTCGCCTGGACCTGCTGAGGCGCGGAGATGACCTGGAGGGTGGTTGGCAGCCCCGGGCCTGGCCCTTTGGGATTGCCGTAAATGTGCCATCCTGGTCTTATGGTGAGCTTGACCGCCAGCCAGACATCCTGACCAGGAGCAATGCGCCGGGGATAACTCTCTACTTCTAGTCGAATAGGAGCGGTCTGCTCTTGTGGGCCCTTCTTGGGGGCAGAGCTGCCCGACACGGCCAGCAGGAGGAGGGAGAGAAGAAAACAAATTGAGATGGCCAGCTTTTTCGGACTGCTGGGACCCAGAATCGGGTAAAAAGGAGAAGCCTGTGGGCTCATTTGAGAACTCCGGCTGCGACTGTCACCCTGACAGCATTTCCTTGTTTCACTACTATCTCATATACAGAGCGTTGATGAGAAGCCCCCAGAAATCCCTCGGGCTCTACGATTCCGACATGGCTTGATAGTACCAGCCGAGGTGCTGCCCATAAGAGCGTCGCAGGGCCAGGCACCATGTATAACCCCTGAGACCAGGTGTGGGCAAGAGATGGTTCTCCTGGGGGGATGGCGCCGGGGCACATGGAGAATGTGTGAAAGTTACATTAGATGACCTCGGGGTTGACACGCATATGGCGGTTGCTGCCCATGACAGCCAGCAGCCTGTCTTAATGGGTAATCATGTGGCGGCAACTTGTACACTGGTAAACCTTTACACCATTGGCCCCAGGCCCCGGTAGAGAAAAAAAAGAATAGCCGTCGCCTCCGTAGAACCAAACTCAATTGGAGCTGAGGCAGGAAACATACCTGGATTGGCGGCGCAGGTCAATGGAAAGAAAAAGCAGGTGAGTGGTGATAACCGTAAATTGATTTCAGGAAAGCCATTATCCTGCTGGAGTCACTCGTCAATCATCCTCAGCATTACGGATGGGTCTCAACGGAGGATATCATCCTTGCTGAGAAAAGGGTTTTGCCCGGCAATCTTTTCTCTTTGAAAGATTATCTAATTCAGATAATAGCGAAAGGATAATTCTATTCAGCAGTATTGGGAAAATCTCCCATGTGGGCAACCTGGCCGTGTGCTGACAGCAGGCCATCGTTGCCTTCGAAAGGCACGGTTGCCTCCTGGTTTGCGCCACAATTGTCCATCTTGAAGATAACAGTAATAGTGCATGTCAACTGCAATCCTTAGGCAAAGTCGATGGCAGCAGGATACAATATGAATTTGGGGTGCTTTGTGTATTGAGACACGCCGCACCTGACGGATTGGCCGTCAGATGCAGCGCCCTGCCAGCTATCCTTGTACCCAGCACAATTGCCTTTGACGATTATAGCCTGGCATGTCTGAGTCTGAGAGAATTGCTAATCACGGAAACGGAGCTGAAATTCATTGCTGCCGCAGCTATCATTGGCGATAGCAGTATGCCAAAGAGCGGATACATTACTCCTGCAGCGATAGGAACGCCAGCCGAGTTGTAAATGAAAGCAAAAAACAAATTCTGTCTGATGTTCCGCATGGTGGCCCGGCTCAATCGTCTAGCCCTGACGATACCCCGTAAATCACCTTTGACCAAAGTAACGCCTGCACTTTCCATTGCCACATCGGTACCGGTACCCATGGCAATACCGACGTGGGCCTGTGCCAGTGCAGGAGCATCGTTGATGCCATCACCCGCCATGGCGACGATGTGACCTTTTGCTTGAAGCTGTTTAATGACTGCCGCTTTTTGTTCAGGTAATACCCCGGCATACAGTTGATCGACCTCCAACTTGCCGGCAACAGCTTCTGCGGTAGTACGGCTGTCGCCCGTGAGCATCACTATATTGATGCCTTCGGCATGCAAGTCGCGGATAGCTTCCGGGGTTGAATCCTTGATGGGGTCAGCGACACCGATCAAACCTGCTGCTTTCCCGTCAATGGCAACCAGTATAACAGTTTTGCCATCGGTACGCTGTTTGTCGGCTTGTTTCGCTAACTTACCAGCATTGATGCCCAGCCTTTCCAGTAATTTCATATTGCCTACTGCCACTGCATGGCCCGCAAATTCACCCACGACACCCTTGCCAGTAATGGACTGGAAGTTATCGGTCTTAAGCAATTCAATGCCCTTCTGTTTTGCTCCATTTACGATGGCTTCTGCCAGGGGGTGTTCGCTGGCGCGCTCGAGGCTGGCGGCCAGCTGCAACACTTCATCTTCGGAAAAGCCTTTTTCCGCCTGCACGGTGACCAGTTCAGGTTTCCCCTCGGTAAGGGTGCCGGTCTTGTCAACTACCAGAGTATCGACTTTTTCCATGATCTCCAGCGCCTCGGCGTTCTTTATCAAGACTCCGGCCATAGCACCCCGCCCGGTTCCCACCATGATAGAAATCGGTGTAGCAAGCCCCAATGCACATGGACAGGCAATGATAAGTACGGCAACAGCATTGACGATCGCATGTGCCAGGCGAGGCTCTGGTCCGCCCAGCCACCAGACGATAAAGGCGATTATGGCCACGCCAACCACAGCCGGTACAAAATAAGCTGCCGCAACATCGGCCAGTTTTTGAATCGGTGCTCGCGAGCGTTGGGCCTCGGCCACCATGTTGACGATCTGGGCAAGCAGGGTATCGGCTCCGACTTTTTCAGCTCGCATCAATAAAGTGCCGGTCCCGTTCACTGTAGCGCCTATCAGTTTCTCGCCGACTGCCTTTGCCACCGGAATGGGTTCCCCCGTGACCATGGATTCGTCCACGTTACTTTCACCGTCGATGACAGTACCGTCAACTGGTACTTTATCACCAGGACGAACACGCAGAGTATCGCCGGGTTGCACCTGCTCCAGCGGGATATCTTCTTCCGTTCCGTCATTTCTCACAATGCGTGCCGTATTCGGGGCGAGTCCAAGCAACATCTGAATGGCCGCGTTTGTTCGTGAACGAGCACGTAATTCAAGTACTTGTCCCAGTAGCACCAGGGTGGTAATCACGGCTGCTGCTTCGAAATAGACATTTACCAAACCTCCTTCCAGTTGCATGACAGGAGGGAAGATCTGCGGAACCATTAAGGCTGCCACACTGTATAGCCAAGATACAGATACCCCCAAGGCAATCAGGGTAAACATATTGAGATTGCGGGTCTTGATGGATTGCCAACCTCGAACAAAAAATGGCCAACCAGCCCACAGTACAACAGGTGATGCTAAGGCAAATTCAAACCATTGAACCGTTCGCATGGAAAGTCCATGCGGTAACCATCCAGGCCGCAAATCAGCAATCATAGCCAGAAAAAACAACGGGATAGTAAGCACGGTGCTGAGTCAAAAACGACGGCTCATGTCGACAAGTTCTTCGCTCTTTTCTTCAACTTTTGCTCTGACCGGCTCCAGTGCCATACCACATTTGGGACAACTACCTGGATGAGCCTGTATTATTTCAGGATGCATGGGACAGGTGTACTCAGTCTTGCTGTCAACTGCCGGTACTCCCGTTGCTTCTAATGCCATGCCGCACTTGGGGCAGCGGCCAGGTCCCTGCTGTTGAATTTCAGGGTGCATCGGGCAGGTGTAGGCAGTTGACTCGCTGGCCGTTTCAGGAGGGGCGGGAGTTTTCTTTTCACTATATCGTTCCGGGTGCTCTTTGAATTTGCGCAGGCAATGTTGACTGCAAAAAAGAAAATGCTCGTCTGCATAATGGTAATGGTATTCGGAGTCACCGGGTACCTCCATGTTGCAGCCAGGATCTCTTGACAGCGATTTTTCTGTATGTAGTTCCCCACTCATGGTTCATTTCTCCTTGCGGGTTGGTTAACCATAAGCCTGACTGCTTTATTATGGGGTGCAGAATTTTTATGATATCCTGCTAGGAACGTTTCCTGGCATTGCGTCGGGCATGCTTAGTGTTCTTCTTGTTCTTCAAAGTAGTTCCATTCCTTGTTGAGTTGTTCAATTTTTTCCTGATGTTGTTTATAAGCTGTTAAATTATTTGATCTAGTCATTTGAGTCATAATACTGCTTGCCTCAAATAAAATTTCAGCACATTTTTTCTGGTGCCTTGGTTTTAAGTTGCCATTCGCAAGCATATCCGACATTTTTGCGAGCAAAGCAGACAGTTTTGCCAGGTTGGCATTCATCAAGGCCAGATTGATATCTGAGTGCACTTTTTCCATATCTGCTGATTGAGCTCTGGTAATATCCATATGGTTAAAGAACAGCAAAAAAATTATCATAAGAAATGCTAATCTTTTCATAAAATATCTCTTTTTTTGACAATTTGTCAGTATTACTTTTGATACAAATCACCTTTTGTAGCAATAGCGTCTGTTATTTAAACTACAAACGCAAGCACTGCTGTCCGGTTATAAGTAGTTGAAATTAAACGATAGTTGGTTGTGATTTGGCAACATGTGTTTTGTTGGTCCTGGATCGAAGAGTTGCCATATATTTCGTCGGTCAAAC
>JAFDGZ010000115.1 GCA_019309045.1 Deltaproteobacteria bacterium
CTTGGACCGGACAGGCAATAGAGGAACTTGTCATTGCCCCGTTAGTCTTCGCAAGGCTTCCTGGTAGCGAGATCTGGTGTTTTGCACCACTTCGTCCGGCAGTGCTGGCGCCGGTGGCTTGCGGTCCCAACCACACTGGTCAAGATAATCTCGCAGGTACTGTTTGTCGAAGCTCTCCTGGCTTCTTCCTGGCTGGTATTTTTCTGCCGGCCAGAACCTGGAGGAGTCGGGGGTCAGGACCTCGTCTATGAGATGGAGCTCACCATTGACAAGGCCAAATTCGAACTTGGTGTCAGCAATGATGATCCCGCGACGGGCGGCCTGGCCTGCTCCTCTTTCATAAAGGGCTAGGCTGTAGCGTCGAAGGTCTTCGGCACATTCTCTGCCGACAATCTGACACAGGGTCTCAAAGTCAATATTTTCGTCGTGAGCCCCGGCTTCTGCCTTGGTTGACGGAGTAAAGATCGGAGATTCGAGCTGCGCTGATTCAACCAATCCTGGCGGCAGTCGAATACCACATACAGCGCCGCTTTGCTGATAGTCCCGCCATCCCGAACCGCTGAGATACCCCCGCACAATGCACTCCACTGGCAAGGGTTCGGCCTTTCTCACCAGCATACTTCTATGTTCGAGTTCCTGACGAAAGGGCTGACAGGCAGGGGGGAACTCTGCCACTTCAGCTGTGACAAAATGGTTCGCTATTACTTCAGCAAGCGTCTCGAACCAGAAAACTGACATTTGCGTAAGCACTTTTCCCTTGTCAGGAATGCCCGTGGGCATAACCACGTCAAAAGCTGAAATTCGATCGGTGGCCACAATGAGCAAATAGTCGCCGAGATCGTATATGTCCCTGACCTTCCCCCGGCCTTTGAGATTGAGCCCGGGAAAAGACGTCTGCAAGACTATCATGGCTATCAGCTATCCCTTCGATTGCTTCTAGCTGGCATTTCTTCCGTCCGGGTCGATCCAGTCGGGCGGATATTAGCCAATCACAGCCAGCACATCCCCCTTCTGCACCGAGTCACCACTCTTGAAGGGAATGGAAGTAATGGTTCCGGCACTCGGGGCAGTAATGGAATTCTCCATTTTCATAGCTTCAAGAATTACAATGACATCGCCCTCATCAACTGAATCCCCCTCTTTGACTTCGTAACGAATGATCATGCCAGGCATGGGCGCTTCAACCGTGGCACCGGCAGCTGGTACGGCAACGGGCTTGGCAGGTGCCGGTTCAGCCGGTGCAGGGGCGGGAGCTGCGGGGGGAGACACGGGCGGTGCAGTCGTTGCAGGTGCAGCCACAGGTGGTTGGGGGGCGGCCACGGGAGTTACTGACGTTACCTGCGGCGCACCACCCACTTCCTCCACTTCCACCTCAAAATATTCACCTTCGACAAATACATTGAAGGTACGAATGCCAGGCCCCTTTTCTGGAGCTGGTTTTTCCACTTTCTCCACCACTTTGCCCTGCTTGGCCAGGTTTACAAGTCTTTCTTCTTTCTTCGCCTGTTCGAGGGTCTTGGGCTTCACCTCTTCGGGTATCTCTTCTTTGCCGTATTTCCATTTTAGAAAACGCATACCGGTTGTGGGATAAAGGGCCACGATCAGTTCATCATCAATGTTTTTTGCGAGTCCCTTGGCCATGGCTCTGGCCTTGTCCATTTCAGGCTCCAGTACATCGGCCGGCCTCGCAGTAATTGGCTTCTCCCCCCGGCTATAGCCTTTCAACGCCTTCTTCTGCACTTCTGGGTCCACCGGCACCGGGGTCTTGCCATAGAGCCCATAGCACAGATCTTTCACCTGGGCCGTAATCATCTTGTAGCGCTCATCCTCGGTATCGAAGAGCACGTTGTTCACCGTCTGAATGCCAACGATCTGACTGGTGGGCGTGACCAGGGGCACCTGTCCGAGTTCTTTGCGTACCCTGGGCAGTTCGGCAAAGACCTCGTCTATGCGATCCAGGGCATCCATCTCTCGCAACTGATTGACCAGATTGGACAGCATACCACCAGGAGTCTGGTGCAGCAGTACATTGGTGTCGATAACGGAGAGCTTGTGGTCGTCCAGTAGATGGCGGTATTTGATGGATATTTCCTCCAGGTATTCGTCAATCTTGGCAAGCAGCCTGATGTCGAAACCCGTGTCCCGATTCGTTCCCTGCAAAGCGATCACCAGAGGCTCTATAGCAGGGTGCGAGGTGCGGTAGGCCCAGGGTGACATACAGGTGTCAATAATGTCCACCCCGGCCTCTATTCCCTTCAGCAGCGCCATATCCGCCATACCAGAGGTGAAATGGCTGTGAAGATGAATCGGCACCTTTATGGTCTCTTTGAGGGCCTTGATCAACATGTAGGCATCATAGGGAGCGATCAATCCCGCCATGTCTTTTATGCACACGGTGTCCGCCCCCATTTCCTCGAGCTGTTTGGCCTTTTCCACATAATACTCGAGATTGTACACAGGGCCGCCCATGCGAGGCTGCGTCAAGGAGTAGCAGATGGCACCCTGGAAATGCTTGCCCAGTTTCTTGATCACCTTCACCACAGTTTCAAAATTGCGGAAGTCATTTAGGGCATCGAAGACTCTGAAGATGTCGATGCCGTTTTCTGCTGCCCGCTCCACGAAAGGCTCAGCCACATCATCAGCATAGTTGCGGTAGCCAACCAGGTTCTGTCCCCGAAGCAGCATGGAGAAAGGGGTGTTCTTGATGTACTTTTTAAGAGTTCTCGGCCGCTCCCACGGGTCTTCCGCCAGGAACCGGTGCATGGTGTCGAAGGTAGCGCCACCCCAGACTTCCATGGAATAGAAGCCCACCTTGTCCATTTCTTCTGCAATGGGGATCATATCTTCTGTCCGTCCCCTGGTTGCAAAAAGGGACTGGTGTCCATCCCTGAAGGTCAAATCCTGGACCTTGATGGGATTGGTCACCTTCACTTTCTCTTTATCCACCAGCGCCGCCTTCAATTTGCCGTGTTGATCAGCCATTGTGTTCTCCTGTTTACCTCTCTGGTCAGATTTCGATTGCTAATGCTCATAGCAGCAAAGGCCGTTGGCTCGCAGTATACCTGGTCAGCAATGCGCCATTGTTGAGCCGCCAAGCAATGTCAGTGTCGCTGGAGAAAATATTTCTTCCCGCAGAAGCGGCAACAAACAGTGCTGTGGCTACACTAGCGAATCATGCGAAGCTGCAGCAGCCGACGCATCTCCATAATTGCCTGCCTGCCTGAAGCTGCCCACAGACTTGCAGGGATTGCGGGAACTTCCACCGGCTTCTCTGCGGCTGCTAGCAGCTGCTGTTCTTCCAGGGCTCGCATGTAACGGTAGACCGCTGCAACCGCAGCCACCACCTGCTTTTTCTTCTCTTCTTTCAGGCCCACGCTTCGAACTCCATCTTCAGCCGCTTCTCACCAGACCTCGAGCAAGCCTGGGCTCGCCTCCAGCCAGAGTTAGCCTTCAGAGGCCAAGGTCATCACTTATGCCTTGCATGGCCTGCAAACTGATGGCTGCAAAGTCCGCAAGAGGCAGGTCTATCTTTTCACACAACCGAATAAGGTCCCGATTGACCCTCCTGGCAAAATCCTTCTTTTTCATCCGTTTGAGGATCGACTTGGCTTTCACACTGGCGAGTCGTTTGTCCGGGTACACCAGGGCAGTGGCCACAATGAGTCCGGTAATAGATTCGGCACAGGTGAGGGCAAAATCCAGCCTTGATTCTCTTTCCACCCGTAAGGCCTCTGCATTGTGAGCTTTAATTGCCTGCAATGCTTCCGGCGGCAGATCCGAGTCGGCAAGGAGCTCAGTGGTTTTGAGCCCATGTTCCTCAGGCTGCTCTGCTGTCTGTTCATAGTCGAGATCGTGGAGCAGTCCCACTATACCCCAGAGTTCCACTGGTTCTCCGAAATGCTCTGCCAGGGCCCGCATTACTGCCTCGGTTGCCAGGCAGTGCTTGCGCAGGGTATCTGCGCTCACATAGTGGTCCAGCATATCAAGCGCTTGTTGGCGATTCATTGTCTACTCCAGCCGTTTCATACCCAGCAATGTTTTGCAAAAACTGCTGCTCTCAACTAGGGGGCGGCCGGCCTTCAGCTGTGCCCCGTCTCAGGCCATGGCTGCTCTGCGAGTCTTCTTCTTGAGTCTGCTTATCCGCCGCCTGAGTATTTTCACCTTTTGCTTGTCTCTTGCCTCCTTGCAGGCATCTTTCTGGCTGCGGAGCTCGCGAATCTTCCGTTTGATAGCGCGGACGTCCACGGCAGCCTGTCGCTTTTTTTCTTCAACGATGCCCTTGGCCTCCTTGATAGCCTTGAGCAACTCCCCCTTGTTCATGGCATGCACGCCCACAATTCCTTCAATGCCCAGAGCCAGTTCTCTCAGCTCCTTGGCAGTCATCCGATCCAGAGGTTTTTCCTTTTTTTCTTTTTTTTCCTTCTTCGCCATGTGGTCCATCTCCTCCGCTTATAGAACTTGCCTTGTCGACCTTTTTGCGAGGTGCCTTTTCGATCGAATCTCAGGATTCTTTGCTGCCCCCTGTCTTTTTCTCGAGAAGCTCGGATAGCTGCAGAAAAGGCTTGAACAGATCAATTGGTATGGGAAAAAGCGTGGTGGAATTATTCTCTGACGACACCTCCCGCAGGGTTTGCAGGTAGCGCAGCTGCAATGCCACTGGATGTTCGGCTATCACTTTCGCTGCCTGCGCCAGGCGGGCTGCCGCCTGATGTTCACCCTCGGCATTGATGACCTTGGCCCGCCGCTCACGTTCGGCCTCGGCCTGGCGCGCCATTGCCCGCTGCATATCCTGCGGCAGATCAATGTGCTTTACCTCCACGGTGCTCACTTTTACGCCCCAGGGATCAGTATGCTTGTCCAGAATCTCCTGCAGTTCGCTGTTGATCTTTTCCCGGTCTGAAAGCAGCTCGTCCAGCTCAGCCTGGCCGCATACGCTTCTCAGGGTGGTCTGGGCCAGCTGCGAGGTGGCATACAGGTAATTCTCCACTTCCACAACAGCCTTCACAGGATCCATAACGCGGAAATATATGACGGCGTTCACCTTCACCGAAACATTGTCTCTGGTAATCACATCCTGCGGCGGCACATCCATGGCGACCAGACGCAGGCTCACTTTTATCATGCGATCGACTACTGGGATAAGGATAATGAGACCGGGCCCCTTGGCCTTGATAATTCTGCCAAGCCGAAAGATAACACCTCGCTCGTATTCATTGAGGACGCGGATGGCGCTGGCCAGAAACAACACAGCCAGCACTATCAAAAAAATTAGAGAATATGGCATGCTTTCCTCCTCTGACAAAGCAGCAAAACCCGCCGAAGCGGGAAATTAGTGCTTTTTATCACCTATCCTGCGCACTTTCAATAATAAATTTTTCGCCTCGACAACCTCTACCCGCTCACCAGTGGGGATGGTTTCCTCTGCAACAGCATTCCAGAGTTCACCGTGAACAAACACTCTTCCCGAAGGGGTCAGGGGCTCCCTCACCTCGCCAATCTCTCCAATGAGCGCCTCGTAGCCTATCCGTGGTCTCGCCATATAGGCCCGCATGGCCAGCATGGCCACAATGATGAAGAAGCCTGAGATCACGGCCACGGCCGGCACCAGAACACTCCAGGAAACTCTGAGGCTGGAATCCCCGGTATCAAAGAGCATGATGGAGCCCAGGGTAAGGCAGATTATACCTCCTATGCTCAGGAGGCCATAGCTGGTCACTTTTATTTCGAGAAGAAAAAGGATGGCGCCCAGTATGATGAGGAGCACCCCGGCGTAATTGACGGAAAGCGTTTGAAAGGCATAGAAGGCAAGAATGAGGGAAATGCCGCCAATGACACCTGGAAAGATGGTCCCTGGATGCGACAGCTCGAAATAGAGACCCGCAAGACCAATGAGCATCAACAGGTAGGCAATGTTGGGGTTGCTGATCGTCTTGAGCACCTTGTCCCGAAGATTTTCCTGAATTATCTCTACTGGTACGTTTTTGAGGGCGAGCTTCTTTTCTCCCTCCTTGGTCTTTACTTTCCAGCCTTCGAGCTTTGCCACCATATCATCCACATCCCTGGCAATGAGGTCTATGACCTTGAGCTTCAGAGCTTCATCTGCAGTAGCCGATACACTTTCGCGCACCGCTTTCTCGGCCCATTTCACATTGCGCCCTCTTCGAGAGGCAATGCTCTTGATGGTGGCAACCAGGTCATTGACCACCTTGGTATTCATGGTCTCGCTCATCTCCTTGCCACCTGCCACAACAGGGTGAGCAGCGCCAATATTGGTTCCCGGAGCCATGGCAGCAATATCAGCAGCCAGGGTAACGAATACCCCGGCAGATGCTGCCTGCGCGCCGCTGGGAGCAACGAACACCGCCACCGGCACAGGTGAGTTCATAATTGTCTTGACCATGGTACGCATGGAGGTAACCAAACCACCCGGAGTGTCTAGTTTGACAATTATCAGCGGTGCCTCTTCATCCACAGCCTGAGCAATGCCGCGAGCAAGAAAATGGGCCGTGCCTGGATTTATGCTTTCCTCTATCTTCAGCAGTTTGATACTGCCGACCTTGGCCCATAGACTGGTAGCGGTACAAAGAAGTGACAGCTGCAGTAAAGAGAATAGCAGAGCACTCAACAGTAAGGCCAACTTTCTCTTTCGTGCAGGCTCTCCCTGGATACCCCCGGATCCAACACTGATGGACCTCACAGCTGGGGAGTTCATTTGATTGCTGCACTCCACTGAAAATGTCCTCCGGTCTTGCTGACCGTCAACTTTATCTCTGCACACTTTCAACAGTTTCCTTGTCAACCAGTTTCATGAGCAACTGCAAGTCCTGCCACGCCTTGCCTTTTTGCCCTGGATTACGCAATAGATAGGCAGGATGATAGGTGGGAATGAGTGGAATTCCCTCGAATTGGTGCACCCTTCCCCTGAGAAGAGATATTGGACTCCGGGAGGAAAGGAGATACTGCGAGGCAAAACCTCCCAGGGTCAGGATGACGGTGGGGCGAATTGCCCTGATCTGCCGTTTGAGAAAGGGGCCACAGGTAGCCATCTCGTCCTCTCTGGGATTCCTGTTCCCCGGAGGGTGGCACTTGATTACGTTGGCAATGTACACCTCTGGTCGCTGCCAGCCCATGGCCACAATCATCCGATCCAATAGTTTTCCAGCAGCCCCCACAAATGGCCTGCCCTGTCTGTCTTCCTCGTATCCAGGGCCCTCGCCCACAATGACTATTCTGGCCCTGGGATCCCCTTCCCCAAAGACAATATGGCGGCGGCCCTGATGGAGTCGGCACCGTTTACACTCTCCCAGATCAGCTCTTATATCTTCCAGGGTCTCAACAGAGTATTCTTCCACCTGCGTCTCTTGTGTTTGTGCAGGTTTGGGCAGCCATTGCAGGCCGAGTGTGGCCTGGGCGCTGAGATGCAAGCGCATATCTCGAACTAGCTCCACCAGCGCCTCTGTGGCACCTGCCTGCCGAGTGTGGTAGGTAAAACGCTCCTGCTGGCCATGGCCCAACCTTGCCACCTGCCTTCATTGCCCTGCGTGCGGGCAACAGTCTCTAGTAAAGTGTCCTCTCGAGCGCTGTCTGTCCTGGCAGGAAAGCTTCCTGACCGGCATCAGCGTTGCTGGACAAGCCAACTACTTACATCCTCTGTGTCCAGATCTCCTCAACCCTGTCCCAAATCCTCTGGGCCACCAGCTCCTTGTCCTCCCTGGGCAGTGATTCCTGTCTGTCGTTTGCCCAGAAAATGGTCAC
>JAFDGZ010000116.1 GCA_019309045.1 Deltaproteobacteria bacterium
GCTGAGTACAGCCTCCTGGAACAGGGCTGTTTTTTCGAGCACTCTGCCGCTGGCGTCCACGAAGGCGCTGATGCCGGTATTGGCGCAGCGCACCATGGGCACCCTGTTTTCCACAGTTCTCAGAACAGCCATGGAAAGATGCTGGTAGGGAGCACTGCTGGGGCCGAACCAGGCATCGTTGGTGATGTTCACCAGGATATTTGCCCCTTTCCTGACAAGATCTCGACTGAGTTCCGGGAAAATGGCCTCGTAACATATTAAAACTCCCAGCCTGGCAGGGGGCAGGGAAAGCACTACCGGGTGGTTTCCAGAGACAAAATCGCCAGCAGCTTGTACGAGTCGCCTGGCAAAGAATAACAACCTTTTCAGAGGGACGTACTCCCCGAAGGGTACTAGATGTATCTTGTCATAGAAGCCCAGCACAGAGCCGGAACCATTGAGCAGATAGGCCCGGTTATAGAGTTGCAGTCTTTTTTCTTTGTACTGATATGCAGGGCTGCCAAAGAGCAGGGGTTTGCCGAGCTGACGAACCATTGCCGTGAGGATTTCACTGTTCTTCCTGTCAGAGCGGAAGTAAAAGGGTGTGGCAGTCTCCGGCCAGACCAGGAGATCTGGTTTCTGGGGGATAATTTGCTTGCTCAAGAGAAAATAGCGCTCCAGGGTCTCCTGTTGAAAGGCTGGGTCCCACTTGTGTTCCTGGGGGATGTTTCCCTGGATGAGGGCGACTCTGACAGATGGATTGCTGGAGCCAGCCAAAGTGCTCAGGCGCCAGGTCCCATAAAAGTACATGCTGCTGACAACGACCATGACGGTGAGCGTGAGTCCCCATCGCGACAGGGTTGTTTCTCTTCGAGAGGACGGATATAGCAGCCGACAGAGAGCGGCATTGCCGAGAACCACTGCAAAAGACAAACCGTAAACTCCGGTGAGATCAGCCACCTGAATGACAGGGAGCCAGGCGAACTGACTGTAGCCCAGGTTCTCCCAGGGAAAGCCAGTGAAAAGGTTGCTCTTGGCCAGCTCCAGCGAGACCCACAAAGGAGCTGCCAGCAGGAGCCACGGCAGCCTGCGCAGACGAAGCCAACTGAGGCCGGCGGTGAACAGCGCTGGCAGCAGGGCCAGATAAGACACCAGCAACAAGCAGACACCTATACTCACCGGCAGAGAGAGGCTGCCATACCTGTTGACTACATAAACGATCCAATAGAGGGTGCCCAGTCCCTGGCCCAGACCTGCAAGCCAGCCCAGTTTGAATGACGGCCTGGGGGCGTAAGCAGCGGCGATCCAGAGGAGCGGCAGCAGAGCCAGCCAAGCCAGCCAGCCGCTGCCATAGCGCGGAAATGAAAGGGTGAGAAGCAGAGAGCCAGCGAGAGCCAGCAAAAGACCCTTTAGTTGTACACAAAAAAACTGCCGCATGGTGCCGCAGTTCCTCCATTTTTCTGAGCTGAGTCGCACTTTCAGGGCTGGGGGGGGGATTCCTCAGAACTTTCTTCTGGTTGTTGCAGCCTTATTCGGACTTTGTCTATTTTTCTCGCATCTGCTGATTCTATCACCATTTCGAGGTTGCCATAGGTGACGGTTTCCTGGATTTGCGGAACCCTACCCAGGATGCTGATAATGAGGCCGCCCACGGATTCAAAGTCGCCCTCGGGCGCTTCGATCTGCAGGTGTTTTGCCAGATCGTCCACATCCAGACGGGCATCCACCAGCAGGTCGCCTTCTGGGGTAGATACCAACAGGGTTTCTTCAGCATCATATTCGTCATGAATCTCGCCGATTATTTCTTCGATGATGTCCTCGATGGTTACCAGTCCCGCAAAGCCGCCATACTCGTCAATGACAATGGCCATGTGAGATTTCTTGCTGCGCAGTTCTTTGAGCAACTGGCTCACTTTCTTGGTTTCCGGGATAAAATAAGGGGTACGCAGTGTGCTCTGCAGATCTATTTCATTTTTTCCCCAGGAGGATAGCAGATCCTTGGCGTGAAGAATGCCCACGATGTTGTCAATATTGTCTGCGTATACTGGTATCCGCGAGTGGCCTTCCTGAATTATCAGTTCCAGCAGCCCGTCAACCGGAGTCTCCACACTGGCCGTCACACAGTCTGTCCTGGGAATCATGATCTCTCGAACTACGGTGTCGTGGAAAGAGAAGATGCTCTGGATCATCTCTCCTTCCTCTTCGCTGATCATGCCCTGGCGCTCGCCGACGTCAATGAGTTGCTGAATTTCTCTTTCGATATCCTGGGGAGTGGTTCCCTTGCGGAATCCGAACTTCAGGCAGGTGAGGAGCTTATGCCAGAAACTAGTTCCAGATCCTTCTTCCAATGCGGTTTGGATCTCCTCGCAAAAAGGATGTCAGTTATGCAGAAAACGGATAAATTTTTTCTTAAACCCAGTTCACAAATATGAATGATTGTATATTAGCAAGTCTGCTGCAGCCTTGTCAAACATATTCTATGCTGGACTATTTTCGCTAATTTCACCGTGGAAGCGGTAGGCAAGAATTTTGTAAACGAGTTTAGCAGCTGTAAAATTTGCGGGGCTGTGAGCTGCCTGTGGGCAAAGTTCCATGACGTCCGCACCAATGACTGTCCTATTTTCGCATACCAAGCGCAGCAGTTTGAGCACCTCATACCAGTGAAGTCCGCCAGGTTCAGGGGTTCCCACGGCAGGCATTTCTGCGGGATCGAATACATCCAGATCAATGGTTATATATACTTCCTGTCCGAGGCAATCAACCACCTGTTGTTGCCAGCGTGAGTTGTCTCGCAGGTCAGCAGCATAGAAAACGGTAAGCCCCTGTTGCCGAATCCAGTGGTCTTCTTCCAGTGAAAGCGATCGGATGCCTACAGAGACAACAGTGCCATGTCTGCCAGCCAGTCTCATGACGCAGGCATTGGAATAGTCGCTTCCCTGGTACGTCCTTCTGAGATCAGCGTGGGCATCGAGATGAAGAATGGTAAGATCAGCACTCTCTTCGGCGACGGCTCTGATCATACCGAGTGACAGCAGGTGTTCACCGCCCAGCATCAGAGGAAACAAGCCGGTGTCGAGCGCCCACCTCCCCACCGTCTCCACTCTGGCAACCATGGACCCGGGGCCGCGGGCATCCACCTCGATCTCTTCGAGGGTGGCAATACCAACCTTGAAAACCTCATGGCGGGTCTCTTCATCAAAGAATTCGAGTTGTTGAGATGCCTCGAGAATAGCAGCCGGGCCTTGTCTGGTTCCAGTGATATAGGTGGTGGTTGCATCGTAAGGTACAGGGATGATTAGCGCTCGGGCTGAAGCAATATCCGATACAGCTGCCTCCAGACCTCCAAAAGCGGCGGAGCCAGAGGCCGGGACTATCCAGTCAGCAGGCGACGATGGTTGCTGGTCATCCATATGACGAACACCTCATATTTGCCGGCGATGCCGCTCCTCCTGCACCAGATAGGTGGAAGTTCTCGTGTCTCGGGGAAATTCCAGTCCGCGATCCAGAAGTTTGATTTCACTTTTCTTGATGGCAAAAGCCTTTTCTATCTGGGAGATGGCCTGGTCAGCGTCGAAATCCTTGCAGGAAAATATATCGACACTCAGATAACTCTTTTCAGGAAAGGTATGTATACTGATATGACTTTCGGCAATCAAGACAAAACCCGAAATTCCCCAGTCCTCTGGTTTGCGGCCACCATCATAGCGAAAAACATAAGGCGGCATAATTTTGGTCATATTCATCTGAGAAGGGTATTCGCTCAGGAAGTTGTAAATGAGGGAAAGATCTTCCAATCTATTACGATCACAACCATAACCGTCCACCATCAGGTGCATGCCGAAACCGTATTCAACCCTTTTCAATTCGACCACCTCCTCATGTGTCCACCAGTAAGCTATTATAGAATTGATTGTTATTGTGGCACACAGCTGTCCTTGTCTGGCTGATATTCAATAAAATACGGGTGGCGAAACGATCCAGAGAATCTTGGCAGCGTTCTTGCCCGTATTTTGCAGTCGGTGATCACTGTTGGAAGAAAAGTAGAAGCAGTCTCCCTTCTTAATTCTATAGGGCACCTTGTCGACCCACACGGTAACTCTTCCCTGCAAAAGGAAGCCGAATTCCTCTCCTTCGTGAGGAGTGTGAGTTTCGGTAGATACTCCCGGCGCCAGTTCGAGGAGCACCGGGTCCATCAGCCTGCTCTGAGCACTGGGCACCAGGACCTCGATCTTCATTTTCTCGGTAGATGCAGAGCTGAGGACGCGTGATTTTTTCTCAAAAACTATCCTCTCATGCTTGATGTCCCTGAAGAAATCTGCCAGTTCCTCACCCAGCACATCCAGGATCCCTTTGAGGGTAGTAATTGATGGTGAAGTAAGATCCCGTTCGAGTTGGCTGATGAAACCTTTGGTCAGATATGCTCTGTTGGCAAGTTCCTCTTGCGTCAGGTTATTGGCCTTGCGCAGTCTTCTAAGCTTCTCACCTATGTGTATGACTGGCTCCATAGTTTACTAATGCTAAACTTTTAGTTTAATAAAGATTGCCTTTATAATAATTCATTTCTTCTTTGTCAAGCATTTTTTCAAGGCAATACTAGCTATGCAGACTGGGGTAAACCAGAGGGTGGGGCTAACTGGCACGCTGACTTTCAGTGCAGATCTGATCTCCGCCCTTGTTCTTGGCAGCATAGAGGTTCCGGTCAGCGTTCAGGAGCAGTTGCTGGATATTTTCCTCCATTGTTTCAATGCTGCCCTCCAAGGAGGCAATGCCTATACTCAGACTGGTAGGCTCCAGCTTGCAGTCGTTGTATCGAGTTCTCAAACGTTCAGCCACCATCACTGCCTGCTCCAGGTTGGCATGTGGAATAATGACAGCGAACTCATCACCGCCGTATCTATAGCATGAGTCGACGTTTTCCCGGATATGGAGCATCATGATATGGGCCAATTCTTTCAGTACCTTATCCCCTTGTTGATGACCATAACGATCATTGTAATTCTTGAAATTGTCCACGTCGATGAGAAGAAGGTACAGGCCGTAATGCTGCCTGAATGCTCGTCCCGCTTCTCTTTTGATATTTTCGTCAAAGTGTCGACGGTTATAGAGGCCAGTGAGTCCATCTCGAAGGGACAGGTGTTTGAGCTGCTCTCGTTGAGTTCTCTCCCTGAGAATGCGGTTTATTTTTGCTTCCAGTTCGTTCACATTAAAGGGTTTGGCTATAAAATCGCTGGCGCCGGCCTCGATGACGTCTGTATAACTGTAGTTGTTGTGATAGCCGGTCACAGCAATCACATCGATGTCTTCGTGCTCTGCACAGATTTTTCTGATCAATTCAGTGCCGTCCATACGCGGCATATTGATGTCCGTGATTACAATATCAAAGTGCTGCTCATTCAGCTTTTCAATAGCGTCCACGCCATCGGCAGCAGTACTGCTGTCGTGGCCGAGACTGCTCACTATTTCGTGCAAAAGTGCAAGCACGTCCTCATCGTCGTCAACTGAAAGTATGGAGTGCCTTGCCCGTGCTTCTGCCTCCACCTTGCTGTCTCCTCCAACCGCTTTCTTATGGGAAATATGCCCCCTAGAAATAACAATCATATCTACCCCAAAACGACCTCTTTTACAACCTTAAACCCAGCACTTTCCATGTACAGTCGTCGAGATGGGCCTCTGTTTCATATCTTTTCTTGGCCAAGAGGGGCTGGCAGCAAGATCTATTGAGATGGACCCAGTAATTCTTAGAGTTGCAGCTACTCCCCGGGAAAATTATGCAACTGTAGTTCTTGCAGTGCTTCTTACAGAGAAATGCCTCCGCCTCGGAAGCCTTCAGCCGTGCGATTTTGCGGATATTACAGCAGCAGGGAGATGATCTCCCTGCTGCCTTCCTCTTGCAAACGGAGAGCCGCGGCACTGGCCCGTGCTTTTCCTTTACAGGGCGGCAGGTTTGACTTGGCAGCCTTTCGAGGCTAGATTTTCTACTCTCTATGCAGGCTTGCTGATATAGAATCAGTTATTTTGAAATAAAATATTTTCAGCGGCACCACATGCCGCTGGAGACGCTGCCCTGCTGAGAAATTTCCCGGGTAGCCGCCGCAGCAATGGTTGGAGGAGCTCTTTCTGAGGTTGACCCATGGAGCAATGTTTTGCTAAGAGAACCATATTCTAAGGCATGGCATCTGAAGGTGGCAGCCATGCTGGAGCAACTTGAGAGATATCTGGCCAGGGAAAGCAAACGGGTGCAACATCAATGAATAAGATTACTATAATTTACAAGCAGGGACAGCCTCAAGCCGCTGAACTGGGCCATGAAATGAAGAGGTGGTTCGAGCAGCAGGGAACTGAAGTCTGTCTGCGAGAAAACGTTGCCCACCACCGACAGCAGAATGCTTCTGGAGAGAAGCCCCTGGAAATCCCTCCGGACAGCAAGGCTGTAGTGCTTCTCGGTGGAGACGGTACCCTGTTGAGCGTAGCCCGTTTGCTTGCCGACAGCACCATACCGATTCTGGGCATAAACATTGGTGGCATGGGTTTTCTTACAGAAGTGAGTCTGGAAGATTGTTACCGCTTCCTCCGAGATATCGTGGCAGAGCGTTTTGAGGTAGAAGAACGTATGAGGCTGCAGGCGAGCGTTACCAGAAAAGATGAGATTGTACCCGGCGCTACCGTTCTGAACGATGTTGTCATCAACAAGGCAGCACTGGCACGCATCGTGGATCTGGAGGTAACCATTGACGGACGCTACCTGACGACCTACCGCGCAGATGGTCTCATTGTTGCCACTCCCACAGGTTCAACAGCTTATAATCTATCAGCTGGTGGACCTATTGTCTTTCCCACAGCAAGGGCAATTATTTTGACACCCATTTGCTCTTTTTCGCTGACCAACAGATCAATTATCCTGCCTGCTGATGCTTGTGTGGAAATTGAAATCAGTCGAAAAGCCACTGATGTAACCCTCACCTGTGATGGGCAGGTGGGCTGTGAACTCTTGCCAGGAGATAGGATTACCGTCCAACGCGCTCCCCATCCACTGCGAATGGTCAAGGTACGCCAGGAGGATTATTTTACTGTGCTGCGTGAAAAGCTCAAGTGGGGCGGCAGATAGACA
>JAFDGZ010000117.1 GCA_019309045.1 Deltaproteobacteria bacterium
GGCAAAGATCCTTTGCAGTACTGGCCATCGGTGAGAGCGCTGGCTGCCTCGACCCATGCTGTATACGAATATTTTGCCACCTGGTGGTACAGGATTTCCGGGAAGGTGTGAGCGAGAGTTGCCGGTTGACAGTTATCAGTTATTGGATATTCGGTTGATGGCAAAATGAAAGTGCACCTGTAGCCAATATCGTCAACCAGGCGTGACAGGAGATTGCAGACACGGCAGCGAGCTGGTAGCCGCAGGCTTTAGCCTGCGTTGTCCTGTGTTGCTGTCTATTTCGGCAAGCGATTGCGCCATTGTAATGCTGGCCGATGGCTCAGCCTTCAGGTTAGCCGCCGGCAATCGGCTAGTGCAAGGGGTGCACTTTCATTCTGCCATCAACCTTTACAAGGTATTCGGGGGGTGCTATTTTCTCAGATCTTGCAGTTGGAATATAGAAGTGTGGCAATGACAGGGTGGCCTGAAATTAGCAAGAGAAAATTCGGCGCCCTGATATCAGTCCGGCTCAGGATCACAGAGCATCAGGCAACGAGGGCAGCAAAGCGCGAATTGAGCAGATGGGGAGCTGCTGTATGAACGGCTCAGTTTTTCAGAATATGGCTGGGGGATCCTGTGGCACTGGGAAATAGGAGGAACTCGACAGCCATGGGTTTGGCTGGTCGTCCATTGATAAAAGGGAGGGTGCCATCTGGGAGGCTGGCATTCGTCCTTGTGGTAATTTTGACGTTCTGGGCAATGGCTGGCACTGCCGCAGCGCTCACCCGGGGAGAAGAGAACACTATTCGCGTTTTCGAAGAAGTTTCCGCCGGTGTAGTCAACATAACCACCATTGCCATTGACAGGGATTTCTTTTTCAACCCGGTGCCCACAGAGGGCAGTGGTTCAGGAGTGATCGTCGATGACAGGGGATACATAGTCACCAGCTTCCATGTGGTGGGTGGCAAGGAGGACCTGGAGGTCACCCTGGGGGATGGCAGCAAGTGGAAGGCGCGGCTGGTGGGAAGCTCGGTGGAGAACGACCTGGCAGTAATCAAGATCGATTCGCCCCCGAAGCTGCTCAAACCCCTGTCCCTCGGCCGTTCGAGCAAGGTGAAAGTGGGCCAGAAAGTGCTGGCCGTTGGCAATCCTTTCGGCCTGGGCCACACCTTGACTACCGGCACGGTCAGTTCGGTGGGCAGGGATATTCGCATCAATCGGCGCACTGTAATCCGCCACGTTATTCAAACGGATGCTGCCATAAACCCGGGCAACTCCGGGGGGCCCCTGATCAATTCTGACGGAGAGGTCATTGGCATCAACACCGCCATTTTCAGTCCCACTGGCAGCAGCGTGGGCATAGGCTTTGCCATTCCTGCTGATACTGTCCGCAAGCTGCTGCCAGGGCTGGTATCCATCTGGCCGCGGATCCTGAGCTGGGTACTTGCTATACTGCTAGTGGCCCTGTTCATCTGGTGGTTCTGGAGGAAGCTGGAGCGGCCCAGTGGTGAGTTCGAGCAGTTTTCAGACAGGAAAGACTGACTCTGCAATCAGAGCGCAGAGCACAGAGAACGGTGAGATATGAAGCTACACACCAAGTGCAGGATATGCATAATGGCCTTGCTGCTTTGCTGGCTGGGCTGTGTCGGCTATGGTCTGGCAGAGACCGAAGACGAAGAAAACAACATCACCATATACCAGAATGCTGCTCCCGCAGTGGTAAACATTACCAGCATTTCTCTGGAGAGAGACTTTTTCCTCAATATTGTTCCCAGGCGGGGGGCAGGATCCGGCGCTATTATTGACAAGAGAGGGTACATACTGACGAACAACCACGTGATCGAAGACGCCCAGCGGCTCGAGGTTACCCTGGCGGACGGCAGCAAGCTGCCCGGCAAGCTGGTGGGCGCTGATCCTGACAGCGACCTGGCTGTAATCCAGATCAAAGCAGGCACACGAGGACTTCCCACAATCCCCCTGGGCGACTCCAGCACTCTCCGGGTGGGGCAGAAAGTGCTCGCCATCGGCAATCCCTTCGGCCTCGGGCAGACGCTCACTACGGGTGTGATCAGCTCCATAGGCAGAACATTGAGGGCGCGCAACGGCCTGCTGATGGAGAATATCATTCAGACCGACGCCTCCATAAATCCTGGCAATTCAGGCGGTCCGCTGCTCGATTCCAGCGGCAGATTGATCGGCATCAACACAGCGATTTTCAGTCCAACAGGAGCTTCCGTGGGCATAGGCTTCGCAATTCCAGTGAATACTGCCAAGCGGATTGTGCCGGAGCTGATCGCCAGAGGCTACTATGCCTATCCCTGGATCGGTGCCACCATTACCACGCTTCTTCCCGGAGACGCCCGGGCCCTGGGGCTGCAGGTGGATAAAGGAGCGCTCATTGTGGATCTGGTGCAGGGCGGGCCCGCCTACAAAGCGGGCTTGCAGGGAGGCGACAGAAAGGTTCGGGTGGGCAACCGCATATTCATTGCCGGCGGCGATGTGGTGGTTGCCGCAGACGGCGAGCCGGTGGCAACAGCAGACGATCTCATACAGCGAATCAGAGCCAAGCGGCCCGGCACTGTAATACGTCTGGAAGTCTACCGGGGCGGCATTTACCGGCAAATAGTGGATGTTCTGTTAGAAGAAAGGCCCAGCACGCGCTGATCCTGGCGGCATACTGTTGGATTGAGGCAAAGCTGCTAGCGCCGGACAGGTATCGTAAACTGTTCTCGGGCCGGTGCTGAGAGCGTCCCTGCGAAAAGGTCGGGCAGCCACCTGTTATAAAATTCATCAGCTGCCCGAGGGATCGATATTGTGCCTGAACTGCCCGAAGTGGAGGTAATCAGACGGGGCTTGCTGCCGCACCTGCTGCAAAAGAAGGTGACCAGGGTTGTGAGCTGCAACCGTAAGCTCCGCTTCCCAGTGCCGCGAAAAGGTCTCACCTGTTTTGTACAGGGCAGCCGGGTGACAGCTGTTGACCGAAGAGCCAAGTACCTTCTCTTCGCCATGGACAGCGGTGCTCTCATGGTGGTTCACCTTGGGATGACCGGGCGGCTCATATTGATGCCTGCAGGCAGCGCCAGATCTGTTCACGATCACCTGCGCTTTTTTCTGGACAGCGGCAAGGAGCTTCGTTTCAATGACGTGCGCCGCTTCGGATCCGTACGGCTGCTGCAGCCGGGACACGACAATGGCGCACGGGTGTTTGCCGGCCTGGGTCCAGAACCACTGGGCAGGGACTTTTCACCGGAATACCTCTATCGCTATACCCGGGGCAAGAGCAAGCCATTGAAAAACTTGCTCATGGACAGCAGGGCAGTGGTGGGCATCGGCAACATTTATGCAAATGAGATCCTCTTTGCTGCTGGCTTATCTCCAGAGCGCCCGGCTGGCACACTGTCGCGGCAGGGATGCCAGCGGCTGGTGCAGAGCTGCCGTCATGTGCTGCTGCGGGCTATAGAGTGCGGCGGCACTACCATTGCAGACTTTGTCAACAGCAGTGGGAGTCCGGGCTACTTCCAGGCTGAATTGCAGGTTTATGGCCGCAAGGACGAAGCCTGTCTCCGGTGCGGTGCGGCAATTATCCGCCAGAGTCTGGCTGGCCGGGCCACCTTTTCCTGCCCGCACTGCCAGCGGTAACTGCGTGGCCAGCACAGTGAAATGGCCAGGCAGCCGCCCCTGTTTGCTCCAGGGGACCCGGGAACAGCAGCCACACTCTGCTGCCGAGGTCGCATAATTGCCATGAGCAGAAAACTATCGAGCAAAAAGGCCTTTTCCCTGTGGGTGGCTCTTGTGCTGCTGGCTGGCGTGGCCAGCGGCTCCCTGTTGGGGCTTTATCTGGGGTTGTCGCATGATCTGCCCAGCATTCAGAAACTGGAAAACTTTCAGCCCAGTGCTGTGACCAGAGTTTTTTCTGCGGACGGACAGGAGATCGCCGAGTTTTTTGTAGAGAAGCGTGTTCCAGTGCCGCTCGACCGGATACCTGCCTATTTGAAAGACGCAGTGATTGCCACGGAGGATCGGCGCTTCTATCAGCATGCCGGCCTCGACTGGCGGGGTATTCTGCGAGCAGTATGCAAAGACATCCTGTCCATGCGCCTCAAACAAGGCGGCAGCACCATCACCCAGCAGCTTGCCAAGATCCTCTTTCTCAATCCTGAAAAGACCCTGACAAGAAAACTCAAGGAAGCAATCCTGGCCCTGCAGATCGAGCGGCGCTACCGTAAAGACGAAATTCTGGCACTCTATCTGAACCAGATTTACCTTGGCAGCGGCGCCTATGGAGTGGAGGCTGCGGCAAACACCTATTTTGGCAAGCACGTCTGGCAGCTGGATCTGGCCGAGTGCGCCCTGATTGCTGGTCTGCCTCGGGCCCCCAATCGCTACTCGCCGCTTCTTCACCCAGACAGGGCTATGCAGCGAAGGGCTGCGGTGCTCAAGAATCTGCTGCACACAGGATATATCACTGCAGAGCAGTACTCTGCAGCATCAGCAAAACCGCTGCAGCTCGCTGCCGAGCAGAACACCGGCAACAGAGCGCCCTACTTCGTCTCCTATCTCAGACCAAAGCTGGAGAAGATCCTCGGGGAAAACCTCCTCTATAGAGGCGGACTCAGAGTTTCCACCACCTTGCGGGCAGACTGGCAGCAGGCGGCGCGCAGCGCTCTCGAGAGCGGCCTCGAGGTTGTGGATCGCCGCCATCCCGAGAGCAGAGAGCAGGTGGAGGGGGCCATAATCGTCCTCGATGTCCACACCGGCATGATTCGCGCCATGGTAGGCGGCCGCAGCCATGACCGGAGCAAGTTCAACAGGGCCGTACAGGCCAAGCGTCAGCCCGGCTCCGCCTTCAAGCCGATTATTTATGCCTACGCCCTGGAGCACGGCTACACGCAAGCCAGCCGCATCTGGGATGCCCCCATATCCTATCCTCAGAAGAACGGCGGCCGCTGGCAGCCGCAAAACTACTCCGGCACCTACGAGGGCGAAATTACCCTGCGCCGGGCCCTGGAGATTTCCCAGAACATTGTAGCCATCAAGCTGCTGGAGCGACTGGGAGTGAATCCCGTGATCGATTTTGCACACCGCCTGGGCATCAAAAGCAATTTGCAGCCGAACCTCTCCCTGGCTCTGGGCACTTCGGAGGTGAGTCTGTTGGAGCTCGTTTCAGCCTACCAGGCCTTTGCCAATGGCGGCATCTGGATCGAGCCTGCCGGGATAACCGCAGTGGTTGACTCCCACAACCGACCAGTGTGGCAGAACGTTCCCAACAGTTCGGCGGTTCTCACTCAGGAGGCTGCCTATATTCTGACGGATATGCTCAGAGGCGTAATAAAAAGAGGCACTGGCAGAGCAGCAGCCAGACTGCCCTGGCCTCTGGCTGGCAAAACCGGCACCACTGAGGCCAACCGCGATGCTCTTTTTGTGGGCTACTCTCCCCAGGTGGCGGTGGGAGTCTGGGTGGGCTACGACAGCAGCAAGAGTCTGGGACGAGGAGAGACCGGGGCCAGGGCCGCACTCCCTATCTGGAAAAAGGTGATGCGTGCTATTCTGCCGCAGACCGAGAGGAGAGATTTTGAACGACCGGACACGGTGATCCTGGTGCAAATGGATGAAAAGACTGGCAAGCGCGCCACGCAGCAGTGCAGGGATGCAGTCACCGCTGCCTTTGTGAAAGGAACAGAACCAGGCGAGTATTGTGAAGAGGGCAGTGAGACCAGTGGCGGCAAATTTTACTAGCAGTCAGGGCGGCAAGACCCGGGGGATCGCTTCCGCGGCGGCAGCCAGGCCGGAGCATGATTGGTGAAACAACGGGAAAGAAACGAGTGTGCCGTATGAAGGAGAATTCTGCCAGCTATACTGTGGGCGTCCTGTCGGATACGCACGGGTCTCTGCGGCCCGAGGTGCTGAAAATCTTTCGAGAGGTTGACATGATCGTCCACGCTGGTGACATTGGCAGTATCGAAGTGATCGAGGGGTTGCGCAAGGTGGCTCCGGTGGTTGCCGTGCGGGGGAACATGGACTATCAAAGATGGGCCGATTCTCTGCCGGTCAGTGAACTGGTAGAGCTGGGAGAGGTTTTGCTCTATGTGCTGCACGACAGAGCACTGCTTGATCTGGACCCGGCTGCTGCTGGCATCAGCGCCGTGATCAGCGGACACACTCACAGGGCGGCAGTGGAGCAGCGTGGCGGGGTGCTCTATGTTAATCCCGGTACTGCCGGGCCTTTCAGGGGACCAACCTCGGTTGCTCTTCTGCGCATAACAGGCAAGCAAGTGCAGGCGCAGGTGATGCGACTCGACCAGGAAGACTCCTCTGTCCGCAAAAGGGGTGGGTCTCTAAAATAGGGTGGAGCGCCTCAGCGCCAGAGGCTCCAGCAGAGGCTGAACCACACCGGGGCATACAGGAAAAGGTCTGCCAGCAAGATCTCGAGGCGCCGGGGCCGAATGGCGGGGAGTAACGGTGGCAGAGAAGGAAACAGATCCCAGGGGAGTTGACCCCGTGGAAATTCCCATTGACGGCATTCTGGACCTGCATACTTTTTTGCCTGCCGAGGTGAAATCACTGGTGCCCGAGTATCTGCGGGCCTGCAGGCAAGAGGGCATTTTTCAGGTCCGCATAATCCACGGCAAGGGGACCGGTCAGTTGCGCAGAACAGTGCACGCCATACTCGGTCGGCTGCCGGAGGTTGCAGATTTTCGTCTGGCTGAGGGGGGCGCCGGCGGCTGGGGTGCCACCGTGGTTTCTTTGCGGCCTTTTTCCGAAAAAGAAGCCGATTGACGTGGCCGCCAGCCGAAACGGGCATCGCAGCCCTGGCCGCAGCCAATAATCGTGGCAGCGGCATCTTGCCGCGAACGTGAACGGGGCACAGCAACGATGGAAAAGCCGAATAACCTCGCCGAGCACCGAAACGGGCCTCGTAACCCTGGCCGTAGCCGAGTTCCCAAGGCGGAGGTGCTTGGCAGGAAGGCCTGCTCCGCAAAGAACATAGTCGCG
>JAFDGZ010000118.1 GCA_019309045.1 Deltaproteobacteria bacterium
GATGACGGTTTCCATCATGTTGGGCATAAAGGCGGCTACCCGGTCGCCGGGTCCCACGCCCATATGCTGCAGCGAGGCTGCCAGCCGGGAAACCTGCTGAAAAAGTTCTCTATAGGTCAGGTGTACAGCTTGCCTTCCTTCGCCTATAAAGCTCAGGGCTGTATAGTCGTCTCTGAAGCGGAGCAGGTTTTCAGCAAAATTGAGCCGGGCCCCTTCGAACCAGCGAGCGCCGGGCATCCTGTGCAGATCATCTACCACCTGCTGGTAGGGGCTGCTGTGGATGACCTCAGTATAGTCCCACAGCGTGCTCCAGAATTCAGGGCTGTTGTCGATTGACCACTGGTAGAGTTCGTCGTAGGTGTGCAAAGAATAGTCGTACCTGTTGTTCACATACTGAAGAAAATCATACATATTGGTGCTCTTTACCCGAGCAGCAGAAGGCTGCCAGAGCAGTTCGCTCATGATCTCTCCTTGTAATTGGCGGTCTGCTGGACAAAGTCGACAAAATCGTGTGCCAGAATAAACCTGGAAATCATCTCTCCTACGAGATCAGCAGTATCGGTGCGCTGCAGCTTTTTGGCCTGGGCCACAATGGCGTTCAGGGCCGCCACCGGCATTTCCACATTGGCACGCACTACTATGGTATCCTGATCAGCTGACATGGCCTTCCTCCCTTCTATGTCCAAGATGCTTCAGTATACTATTTACAATAAATTTTGTCTCTACCGAGAGATCATCTACACAGGTCAGCAAATACAAAGGTATCTCTGGATGGCGCAGTAGTCCTGATGCCTCCGCCGCAGGGAAATTTGCCCTCCGCCAACTGGTCTGGCAAGAGTGGGGCACCAGGAGTGCCGCCGGACCGGGCCTGCAGGCAGCAGAACACTCATGCCTGGAAATTTTCCTTGAGATCAGCAGGGTATTTGGAGACAATGGCTTTCTGAGAGATTTTCCTGTGGCAGTGGTGTTAGCCGAGCCAAACTGCCTGCTTCTGCTGGCTGCATCAGGGGGTGACAGTATGAAAGTTGCGGGCCTTATCGGTGGGATGAGCTGGGAGTCTACCGCCCAGTACTACCGGATCATGAACGAGACAGTGAGACAAAGACTCGGGGGACTGCACTCTGCCAGGATTCTCCTTTACAGTGTGGATTTCCAGGAGATAGAGCAGCTGCAGCAGCAGGGAGATTGGCAGAAGGCCGCGGCAATCCTGGCAGACGCTGCCAGAAGGCTGCAGCGGGGAGGAGCAGATTTTCTGCTGATCTGCACCAATACCATGCACAAAGTGGCTGCCGAGGTGGAGCAGGCTGTTGACCTGCCGCTGCTGCACATCGCGGATGCCACTGGCAGAAGAATCCAGGACAGCTGCCTGGGCAAGGTCGGACTTCTGGGAACAAGGTACACTATGGAAGAGAGCTTTTATAAAGGCAGGCTTGCCAGTGTGTTCGATCTGGAAGTGATGCTCCCGGGGAAGCGGGACAGGATGATTGTCAACGGCATAATATTTGACGAACTCTGTCAGGGAAATGTTCTACGAGAATCCAGAGAGGAATTCAGCCGCATCATTGCCGAACTGGTTGCCAGGGGTGCCGAGGGCATCATCCTCGGCTGCACCGAAATATCTTTGCTGGTCAGGGCTGCAGATTCTCCGGTGGAGCTCTTCGATACCACGGCAATCCATGCTGTGGCTGCTGTGGATCTGGCATTGGCCGAGGAAAGTCAACTGCCGGCAGGAAGCCGATCGGCTTCCAGGGAATGAACAGCAACGATAGCCCGTACAGCGCTGGATGAAGGCGAGGGCATGGGCAGTCGTCAGCCAGGTTCAATGGGAGGAGGACATGAGGGTAACTTTTCTGGGTACAGGATTGATGGGCAGACCCATGGCGAGGAGGCTTGTTGCCGCCGGTCACCAGGTAACGGTATACAATCGCACCAGGGAAAAGGCTATGGTTCTCGAAGCGGCAGGGGCCAGGGTGGCCGAATCTGCTGCTCAGGCTGTGGAGGCTTCTCCTTGCGTGGTTGTGATGCTGGCAGACGCTGCTGCCATCGAGGCAGTACTTTTTCCTGGCAAAGATGAGCCAGCACTGGCAGGGCGCACCCTGATCCAGATGTCGACCATTGCTCCCAGTGAGAGCAAAGGCTTGCAGAAAAAAGTAATAGAGAAGGGCGGCGACTATCTGGAGGCTCCTGTTCTCGGCAGCACTCCCGAGGCAGAAAGCGGCAAGCTGCTGATAATGGTGGGAGGAAGAGCAAAACAGTTCGAGCAGCACTGTGACCTGCTGCGCTGTCTGGGGCCGCAGCCACTCCTGGTGGGGGAGGTGGGAAAGGCTGCAGCTCTCAAGCTGGCCATGAATCAGCTAATTGCCGGCCTTGCCACCACCTTTGCCCTGAGTCTCGGCTTTGTGCAACGCCAGGGCATGGAGGTTGACATGTTCATGGAGATCCTGCGGAAAAGCGCCCTCTATGCTCCCATGTTTGACAAGAAGCTGCAGAGAATGCTGGAGCGACAGTACGGGGCTGCCAATTTCCCCAGCAAACATCTGCACAAAGACATCGAGCTGTTTTGCCGGGAGGCCGAGCCGCTCGGCCTCGACCTCGCCAGCCTCGAGGGTACGCGGCAGATTGCCGCACGAGCCCTGGCAGCAGGATTGGCTGATGCAGACTATGCGGCGATTTTTGACATCATTTCCCCGGCAGCCGCTGCCAGCAGTGGTTGAAGACGGCGGGCAGCGCAGCGCTGTCTCCAGGGAGGCTTTGAGGTATGAAGGAGAGTCTTTTTGGCAGGTGGTCACCTTTCAAAGCGCCAGAGAGTGGCCCCAGGGGGAGGTGGACTGGAGCAGCTACCAGCGGAGCTTTACCTACGAAGATCCTTTGAGCCCTGATCCCTGCTGCCTGGGTTCCAGGGAGACCGAGGAGCTGTTCAAAAGGTACGGTTTGCAGGGCTACCTGCATGAGGTGGCAGAGCTCATCAGGGCGGGCGGACACCAGGGAATAGAATGTTTCTACGAACAGGGCCGCGACATACGGTTTATCAGCCACATGCACAGCAATACCCTTGGCATCAACAACGGCTATCATGCCATACGCGCCGGGGGCATTCGGCGGCACCATCCTGAGGCCAGAGAGATGGAGGTAATCATTGACGGGCTCAATCTCAGCCGGGCCATGTCTTTCAAGAACGCTGCAGCAGACGTTCCCTTCGGCGGCAGCAAAATAACCGTGCAGTGCCAGCCGGTTGCAGCTGACGACCTGCAGGCGGTGGGGTTTCTTGCCTACTGTCTGGACAGGACTCGCTCGGTCACCGGACCTGACATGGGTTTCACTCCTGAGCTGGCGGATGTCATGAAAAACAAAGGCTATTCCAGAAATATTGCCGGCGGCTACAGCACCCTCGGCCCCACTGGCAGGCCCACGGCCTACGGCGTCTATCTCGGACTGCAAGAAGCTGTGGCTTTCAAGTACGGCAGCAGGAGTCTCGAGGGCAAGACCATAGTAGTCCAGGGCCTGGGCGCTGTGGGCTACCCTCTGGTGGCGGAATACCTGGCTGCTGAAGAGGTGACCATTTACTGCGCCGACATCCGGGAGGAACAGGTCCACCGCCTCACGGGGCAATTTCCGGACAGGGTCAAGAGAATCGAGCCGCAGGAGGTGCTTACTTTCGAAGCAGACATCTTTATGCCCTGCGCTATCGGCGGAATTCTGGATGAAAAGGCCATTCAGGAGCTCAACTACAAGATAGTTTTTGGCGCCGCCAACAACCAGCTCAAGGCCGTGGAGCCGCAGGAGGAGATCAGGCTTGCCTCCTTGCTTGCTGAGCGGGGCATCCTTTTTCAGGTGGACTGGATCCACAATGCCGGCGGGGTGATTGCTGGCATGGAGGAGTACATGTACGGCGAGCAGGCAAGTGTGGCGCACATTATGGAAAAGACCGAGAAGGCCTGCAAGCTGGGAACCAGGGAGAATCTGGCTGCCGCCGCCCGGCAAGGTGTAACCCCCACCGAGAGAGCCTACCGCCACTATGCCAGGCTGATCTATCGGTAGAACCTGTCCGCAGTTCAGCTGCCGGGCAGCTGCTCAACGGAGCCCCTTGCCTGTTCGCCTTCAGGGCTCTTCAGTGGGACAGAGAAGAGTTTCATCTTTGAGGCTGTGGCCGAATCTGGCCAGGATATCGTTGACGCCCAGCTGCTTTTTCTGTTCGCCCGCCACCGCAAGTTGAATGCGGCCCTGATGCAGCATGATCATGCGGCTGCCGTAGCGCAGCGCCTGATGCATATTGTGGGTGACCATGAGGGTGGTCAACCTGTGCTCCCTTACCAGGCGGTCTGTCAGCTCCATGACTTTTTCGGCCATGCGGGGATCCAGGGCAGCCGTATGCTCGTCTAGCAGCAGTACGCGCGGCATGCTCAGGGTGGCCATGAGTACGGCCAATACCTGGCGCTGGCCGCCTGAGAGCAGTCCTACCTTGTCTCTCAGCCGGTCTTCCAGGCCCATGTCCAGAACGCTGAGGGCCTGGCGATAGCGGCTGCGCCGGGACCTGGTCACGCCCCAGCGCAGCCCCCTTTTCTTGCCGCGCAGTTCGGCAAGGCAGAGGTTTTCCTCGATGGTCATTTCTCCTGCTGTTCCCATGGCAGGATCCTGAAACACTCTCGCCAGGTACTTGGCCATGGAATATTCGGGCTCTCTGGTTACATCCTGCCCGTCCACCAGGATGCGGCCCTCGTCGGGCCGCAAAGTGCCGGCGATCACGTTCAAAAGAGTGCTCTTGCCCGCACCATTGGAGCCGATTATGGTGACAAAATCCCCTCTGGCCACTTCCAGGCTGAGGCAATCCAGGGCCTTTTTCTCATCCTGAGTGCCTCTGTTGAAAATTTTTGTGATGTTGTGGAGGGTGAGCATAATGGAGGTTGAAAATCAGACTCCTCTGAGCTTTAGTTTGCCTTCTTTGGGCCCCCGCAAGGCCGGAATGCCCAGGGCCAGAATCACCATGACGCCGGTGGCCAGCTTCAGATCAGTGGGGGCGAGGCCCAACCGCAGGCCCAGTGATATTATCAAGCGGTAAATCACCGAGCCAACGATGGCTGCAGTGGTGAGGCGGAACACAGTAGTCGGCTTGATCACAGTCTCGCCTATGATGATTGAGGCCAGGCCGGCAACGATCATGCCAATGCCCATGCCCACGTCGCTGAACCCCTGGTCCTGAGCTACGAGGGCCCCGGAGAGCGCCACCAGGGCATTGGAGAGGCCGAGGCCAAAGATGGTGGCGTTGTCAGTGTTGACGCCGAGGGAGCGAATCATCTGTTCATTGTCACCGGTAGCGCGCAGAGCGAGACCGTATTCCGTGTGCAGAAAGAGGTCAGTAACCAGTTTGCAGACCATGGTGACCAGGAAAAAGAAAATAATGACCGGCAGATAGCGGGATACCTGCATGGCCTCCATGGGGGAGAAGATGGTGGGCCTGTCCAGGAGCTGGATGTTGGCCCTGGCCATGATCCGCAGGTTGACCGAGTAGAGGATGGTCATCATGAGGATGCCGGCCAGCAGGCTGTTGATCTTCAGCCTGGTATTGAGAATGCCGGTGAGACAGCCGGCAATGAATCCCGCCATCAGGGCCACCAGAGCTGCAACCAGCGGATTTACCCCCTCTACGATCAAGCGGGCGGCCACTGCCCCGCCCAGAGGGAAGCTGCCATCAACAGTCAGGTCCGGGAAGGAGAGCACCCGGAAGGTAAGGGCTATGCCCAGAGCCACAAGGGCATAGGCCAGACCCTGCTCGAGGCTTATGGGAAGGATGCTGGTAAATATCATGGCAGCGGCAAAAACCAATGAACCGCGCCAGTGCCGGGGCTGAGCCAGTGGCGCGGTTCTGCTGGTATCTTATCAACGGTAAACTTTTTCAGCCTGGCGAATGTACTTGTCGGCAATAGCAAGGCCCTGTTTCCTGGCATTTACCAGACTCAGGTGCAGACTCAAATTTTCTGCATAGCCCGAGGGAATGTCGCCCGGCTTGGCCTCGCCCTTGAGAATCTTGGCTGCCTTTTTACCGGCGGCATAGCCCACCTGGTAGTAATTGAAGCCCAGGGCCACAGAAGCGCCCCGGGGCACGGAACCCACATCGCCGGCAAAAAGAGGAATCTTGTTCTGGTTGGCCACCTTGGCAACCGATCCCATGGCAGACACCACAGTGTTGTCTGAAGTGATGTAGATGGCGTCCACCCTGCCCACCAGAGACTGGGCCGCAGTATACACTTCGTTCGAATTGGATACGGTTACTTCCACCAGTTTGAGGCCCAGTTCAGCCATGGCCTTTTTGGTCTTGCCGATGTTGACCAGAGAATTGGCGTCGCCAGCGTTGTAAATGGTACCCCATTTATGAGCCGAAGGCAGCATCTCGTGGTACAGCTTGATCTGCATGTAGATGGGCCAGGCGTCAGAGACTCCGGTCACATTGCGGCCGTCTGGGCCCATTGTCTTGACCAGGCCGGCGTCCACCGGATCGGTAACCGAGGAATAGACAATGGGAATGTCCTTTATCACCTTGACCGCCGCCTGCGAGGTGGGGGTGGCGATGGCATGCACCAGATCTACCCGTTCGTCTCGAAACTTCTGGGCGATGGTCTGGGCATTGGACATTTCGCCCTGGGCGTTCTGGTAGTCGTATTTTACCGAAAGCCCGGCATCCTTGAGCGCCTGTTCGAAACCGCGCTGATCCTCTTCCAGGGCGGGGTGAGAAACAATAACTGTGACGCCAACCTTGTAGACTTTACTGGCAGCTTCGAGTCGGCCGCCATATGAAGCGGCAAGGAACAGGGAAGAGAGAAACAGGAAAAAAATTTTTTTCATTTGCGTCTCCTTTCGATTTGTTGCGTAAAGTCGGACTCTGAAAAAGCAGGAATTAACGGAGTATTATGAAAGTTCTCTACCAAATGACCAGCGGCTGTGTCAACCAAATAGCACAGCAGGACCAAAGAGATACAGTTTGCAGGAAGGCCCGCGGGTGATTAAACTATTAGGTTCAAGTTTCAGTGACTATGTGATAACAACAAAACAGCAGAGGAAAGAAGAGCATAGAAGGAAAGGGATACCATGCGATGGAAATGGCTTGTGGGAGCGGTTGTTTTTTTACTGGTGGCAGTGATCGCAGCTGCCTACGTGATTCTGGCCACCTATGATTACAACAAATTCAAACCGCTGATAACCAAAAAGGTGAAAGAGACCACTGGTAGAGAACTGACGCTCGGCGGCGACATCAAATTGAAGATCGGCCTCCTGCCTGTTCTCTCGGTCGACGATGTACAGTTTCAAAATGCCTCATGGGGTAGCCGGCCCTATCTGGCAAAAATAAAGCACTTCGACGTGCAGGTGAGAGTGTTGCCCTTGTTCCGGGGCAAGATTGAGATAAGAAAAGTCGTACTCATCGAGCCTGATGTTCTCATAGAGACCAACAAACAGGGAAAATCTAATCTGCAATTCAAGGTGAGCAAGAAAACTCAGGCGGCCCCTCCGGCAGAAAAACAAGCGAAAGGGGCGAAGAGCTTGCCAGAATTGGGGTTGAAAAAGATTGAATTGAAAAAGGGGAAATTCATTTACCGGGACGGCAAGTCTGGCAAGTCCTACATGTTGAGCGACGCTCATTTCAGTGCCACCGCCAAGAGTTTCGGCAGCCCCCTGCGGCTGAAGTTGGCAGGGGTTTACAACAAGAACCCATTCGAGATCAAAGGAAGTCTGGGTGCCCTGATAGCGCTCACTGATCCGGCAAAACCCTGGCCGCTCAAACTGAGCATCAAAGCCGCAAAAGCCAGCATAGCCGTTGAAGGTATCATCAAGGATGTAATGGCTGCGCATGGGATCAACATCAGCATAGACGCCAAGGGGGATTCGCTGCCGGAAGTGGGCCGATTTGCTGGCGTGAGCGGCCTGCCGGACCTGGGACCCTTTGCGATTGCTTTGAAGCTTACTGATCCGGCAGCAAAGACCTATAAAATAGACAGCTTGCAGCTTTCTGCTGGCGGCAGCGACCTGAAGGGATCGGCAGAGATCAGGTTGGCCAGGAAGCGGCCCAGACTCACAGCCCGCCTGAAGTCGAAGGAGCTGGACTTGCGGCCATTCATTGCCGGCAAAGAAAGTGAGGCAAAGCCAGAGGCCACCAGTGGGAAAAAGGCAGAGAAGGGGAAAAGGGTCTTTTCTGACGAGCCCCTGCCGCTGGATGTGCTGCGCACTGTTGACGCCAATGTCAACCTGCGGGCCGCTCGAGTGCTGCTGCCGCAATTGGCTCTGGATAACTTTTTCCTGAAACTGGTACTGGACAACGGTCATCTGACAGTGAAGCCTGTCAAGGCAGGCATTGGCGGCGGCAGCCTGGTGGGTCAGGTGGATCTGCGGCCTGTGGGAAAGAGGGCAAATCTGGCAACAAAGCTGAACATAAAGAACCTGGATCTTGGCCGCATGCTCAAGGAACTCGGTGTGAGCGAGGCTGTCTCAGGTGAGCTCAAGGAAGTGCAGCTGGATGTGAAAGGCGCGGGCCGCTCTGTGGCCGAGCTCATGGCCGGGCTCAATGGTGCCACCACCTTCATAATGAAGGAGGGCAAGATCAACAACAAGTATCTCGGCCTGCTCGGAGCTGATCTTACTACTGCTGCCTTCAGGCTTCTCAACCCGGCAAAAGACAAGGGTGACTACACAGCGATCAACTGCGTGGTCTCTCGTTTCGATATAAGAGATGGCATTGCAGACACCACAGTGCTGCTGTTCGATACCCCGCAGATGACTGTTGTGGGGGCTGGCGAGATCAATCTGAGAAATGAGCACCTGAATCTCGCCCTGAAACCTTCAGCCAAAAAAGGAGCTACCCATTTCAGTGTCAGCCTCAGCGAGTTGACCAAGCCCTTTAAACTTGGTGGCACGCTCGGGCAGCCGGCTCTGGCGGTAGACGTTGGCCAGACAGCGCTTACCGTCGGAAAGGCCGTGGGCGGCACCCTTCTTTTCGGTCCACTAGGCGCTGCTGCCGCGCTGGCTGACGCTGGCGCAGAAGGGAAGGACCTCTGCCCCGTGGCTGTCAGGGCGGCAAGACAGGGAGTGAAGCTTACAGAAGTGAAGGCAACGGGAAAACAGCAGCAGGAAAAAGGCGAGCCGAGCAAAACTACAGACAAGGAGAGCGACAGCCTTGGCGGCAAGCTCAAGAGTCTGTTCGGCAAATAACTTTTTGCAGCGAAGATCCTGAAGACGGTAAACTTTGCTTGCTGATGGGCAAAGGGTGTCAGGCGGATCTGTTATTGCTTCCCTGTCAATGCATTCTGGAGGGAGTGTTTGATGAAAAGAGGCCTATCCTGGATAAAGGCGGCTGTTGCCGCTGCCATTCTGACAGTGAGCATGATGGGCACAGTTGTGCCGGCAAATGCTGGTGCCCCGGAGGAGCTGGTAGAAAAGGCGCGCATTACCAT
>JAFDGZ010000119.1 GCA_019309045.1 Deltaproteobacteria bacterium
AGATGCATAATATTATGAACAGTGTTTCAGCCGGCCTGGCTTTTAAAGAAAAGGAACTGAACATTCGAGAAGCCTTCCGCCATGAGCCAACTCGGCAATTAGGTGGTGCTGTCCAGTTCAGCGGTCTTACTGGAGTGCACATCTTTTTCGTGGGCTGTAGCACGCTTTTCCCTGGATGCAGCCAACCGCTCGGAAGGAGCAGGTCCGAGTATCATGGCGAGCCATCTGGTGTCCTCATTGCTTTCCAGGGCGATCTTGACGATCATGGTGAGAGGTACAGATAAAAGCATGCCCACAGGTCCGAGTACCCATCCCCAGAATACCAGTGAAAGAAATACCACCAGGGTGGACAGTCCAAGGCCGCGCCCCATGAATCTAGGCTCAATTACACTGCCGATGGAGACATTCACCACAGCGTAACCAGCAGCAGTCAGCAGGGCGGCGCTGCCGCCGAGTTGCACCACAGCAAGGAGAATAGCAGGCACCGCGGCAATCATGGAACCAATGGTGGGCACATAATTCAATAGAAAAGCAAGCAGAGCCCAGAGTAGAGCGTAGTCCACTCCAACAATGGTGAGCCAGATCCATATGGCAACGGCAGTGACCACACTGAAAAGCGTTTTCAGAGCAAGGTACCTGTTGACGCTCTCTGTGAAGGTAGAGAGTCTTTGCAGGGAGTTTTGCGGTTGAGGGAGAGCAGCAGCGAGTTTTTGATGGAACCCAGCAGCTTCCAAAAGGATAAAAACAACGGTGAGAAGTATCAGCACCACATTCTTGAGGGCCGCACTCAAGGTGGTGAAAGTATTGGCCACCATACGCATAATCTTGCCGGGGTCCAGATAGTCGATCAGCACTTTGTTGGAAACATCGATGCCCTTTTTGTGCAGCCACGAAACCAGGGCAGCCGTCTTTTCGGTCAACTCCTTTTGATAAGCAGGGAGGGTGGTGAGGAAGCTGTTCAAAGAACTGCTTACCACCACCACCAGAAGAACGCCTATGGCAGCGAGCACCACCAGGACGGTCAACACAGCCAGCGCATTGGGAACACCTTTTTTTCGCATCCAGAAGAGCAAAGGAGTACAGATTATGGCCAAGAAAATGGAAAGAAGAAAAGGCACCAGAATTGATGCGGCGGCCCGCATACCGGCAACCAGAATGACAAAACTTGCCGCTGTGATCAGATAATAATAAGGGGTTGAGATGCTGCCAGTTTCCTTCATCTAATTTCCCTTCAGGGCTTCATAAGCTGACTGCTGCACTCTAGCATATGATTGGTGGCGGGGTCAAAAAAATGGATGAGGCTGGAAGAATGTGGCGCTGTCACCAGAGGAGTCTCTCCTGGCCAGCAAGAAATCAAAGCCGCTTACTGCCAAGAAGATGGCACTTGAGTTCCTGGAATTCCGCCTCAGTAACGACACCACGGTCTAACAGGTCGGCAAGTTTTTCCAACTCCCCCAATATATGGGATGGAGAGTTTTGCTGCACAGCGGTGTCTGCAACCACTGTTCCTTCAGGGGAGGAGCCGCTCGTACTGCGGCCTGGCAAAGCTTTCAATTCTTGTGCAGAGGAGACTGCCAGCAGCTGAGAATTCCTGTTGCCGCCCTGATAGTCAAGGCGAACGAGTCCATGCAAGAAGGATATATTGACCTGGTGGCCCTCTCTTGCTGCTGCTCGAATGATATTCATGACATCGTGTGTGTCCTTCTTAAATCTGCTTCGAAGCTTCTTTCTTCTCCAATAAACGAGGCCCATAGCTACTGCAGCGAGCAGCCCTATGCCAAGGAAGATCCAGAGGTAGACATTCATGACTGTGCGGACAAAGAAGATCATTAGAAGGGCAACGAAAGGGATGCTCAGCAGTGCCAGCAAGATAAAATAGAATACCGCAATGCTGCCCAGCCAGGAGGGACGGCTGCCATCGGTTATGGCAGCGCAACTGGGCGAGCTCTTTTTCCTGAAGCGGAACATGCTCTTTCCTCGGATATGTTAATATCCTGGTTGATTATCTAATTCTGACGACTTGCCCTGATATTGCTGGAGTGTACCACAGTCACCACGAAAGTCGGTACCTCATTTTTTCATTGTTTTCAGTGTTGCCCCCGGGCGGCCTCAGAAAATTGTACTTCTCAGCGATTTTCTATCCCAGGAGACTTGGCCGGGTTCTTTGCAGCGGCTCTTGCGCCCATTGATGGTCAGCTAGCCCGGGGCTGTGGCTTCGTCAATGCTGCTGTTATGAATTTTGCCACAGAACGATTATGGTAATCATACCCTGCAGCTTAAATTCGGCACAGGGTGTGCATGAAAAAATTGAGCGAACTCAAGTAGGCAATGACTATAGTCTAGCGAAACTGTAGACAGTACAGGTTCATTTATCTCGGAGCAAGCTCCACAAGGCGGCTGGGAAGATCATGCTGACAGGATGGCTGCTCATAGCGGGCTACATGCTTTTTATCATTATTCTGCTGGCTAAAGACGAATATTACCATAGACAGGAACAGAAAAGGAGACTCGACCAGAGGGCAGAGATCCAGTGGCCCGTGACCATTATTGTTTCTGACGAGCCGCTGGAAGGGGAGACCATCAATCTGAGCGCCAGCGGAGCTTTGATTCGCTGCCAGAAATCACTGCCTTATCTCAGCAGAATGCGGCTGGTCATCAAACCTCCAGGGGGACGTCAGCTTGGCATAAGGGCAGAAGTGGTCAGAACATTGAAAAGCGGCGGCTCGCAAGATGCCTCATCGAGAAGAATGGCTGTCCGCTTCCTGGAGATTTCAGAGCAGGATCAGCGCTTTCTTCAGTTGAGCATCTATGACCACATGGCACATAGGAGCTAGCCGCGGGCTTCAGGAACTGAGCCGCCTGGACTTATCCGAGAAATGTCGATGATGAGGAAATCTCAAGATTGCTCTTGCGAATAAAGAGCTGCGCTGGCAAAGGTTACAAAAGAATTGTGCTGATCTACCTGAGTATGGCCATAATAAAGAAGCTTGCCGTCGACACGGCCTGGCAGTGCTTTTAACAGGGTGTAGAGGGGAGGCAGGCCGCAGATGCGCCGGCGATTACCATCTTGAATGAGGACACGGGCAAACTCATGGGCATTGCCAGTCAGCAAGATTTCGAGTAGATGCTGGTCCTCTTGCTGGTGGTGCTGAATAGTGCCCGCGTGGGGACGGAAATTGTCCCCATATCGTGGGCCGATGTGGGCAAGATCCACACTGGCCAACAGACAGGTTCCTTCAGGGTCAAGAGCCACTGTTTGACGCAAGGCATCAACGACTTGCAGGATTTCCTCCTTTTCCTCCCCGATCTCTTCCACACCGAAGGAGCAGAGCAGGGGGACAATTTTCACATCGGGCAGCAGCAGCCGCAAGAACACCACCTGGAATTCAATGGTGTGCTCCCTGCGGTGGGCAAATTCGTCAGCAAAGAGGTCCACAGGGCTGCGGTGGCTGAATTCATCGATGAATTCCTGATCTGCAGCAACTCTGCCGAGGGGGGTGTCGAAGTCCTTGCGGCTGAGGGCGAAATAGTGCGGCAAAGGCTCGTGACCGGTGCCAAGAATAACGCAGGTGCCAATCGGTTGCGCTTCGAGCAGTGCTTTGTAGGCATGGGCAAAACAAGGTCCGCCGGCACGGAGATCAATGTGAGGAGCCACCAGCGCCCGTAAAGGCCGCTTCAAATGAGCTGGTTCAGGAAATCCCGGCCCCCCATTTTCTGGACTGAAGTAAGCGAGCAATTGTGAACGCAGTTTTTCGGGATCATTTTCATAGGTGAGGCCAGCGTGGTAAGGAGCACGGGTTGACTGCTGGCGAAATTCATTGATCAGCTGTTCTTTCTGGCGGCGGCTCCTGTCATTGTCCAGCATGAAGTTGTCGTCGAGTGTACGAAGGAGACCTTCAAGCGCTTCTCTGAAGAGCAGATCGCCGAACCTGCGCATATAGGCAGCCTGGATGTCTGTAATGCTGTGTGAACCATCCAGCAGGGTGAGAATGAAGTAAGCCTGCGGGCTGAGAATAAGTGTCTGGGAACTGAGGCCCTCGAGGTCTCGCAAAGCTACCTGCATATTTCCCTGATCACTTACAGGAATTGCCTCCAGATGGGAGCGAATTTTCGGCAGCTCAGCAGTCATAGTCCAAAGTACTCAATGTGGTTTACGGCTGTTGAGGACATCTAAGCCTCCAGGCTATCCTGCTGTCTCGGGTGGCTTCATTCCCGGGAGAGTGGATGTGTGCCTCGAGCCGCTGTCAAGAGGCCAAAGGAGCAGCCAGCCCGTAGATAAACCACGGTTCGCTAAATATAGACAAACTATTGCTGCAGGGCAATGCCTTTATGCAAGTGTAGTCAGGTCAACCGGAGAGAGGTTCTCCATGGAAGCAGGTGGCACAGGTTTTTCCTAACAGGTTGTCAGCTGTCGTTCACCTATTGCAGATTATCTACTATGAGGGATTTGACCAGAGATGGCATACCATGGCAGAAATGAAAACATTGTTGCCCAGCTCGGGGGCTGACCCCATGCTCTCGAGTAAAGTGAAAAGTTTGACTATGGACAAACAATTTGTTATCTGAACATTACAGGGTGTTTATGAGATACCAACAATTATGGGGAAATATGAGAAAGTTGCTTTACGTAATCCTGGTGGCGACCTTGCTGTTTGTTGGCAGTGGCTGCTCCATCCTGGGCAGGAGAACCGCGGCTGACAAGACGGCAGCCTCCTCTAGCAATGTTTCGGAAGATTATTTCAGCGGTAAACAAGAGTCGTACTTCCAATATCTGCGCGCTCAGAAGTTGCTCAAAGAGAATAGAGTGGATGCTGCTGTGGCTGCATTGGAGCAGGTAGTTGCCTATGATCCGGCGGCAATCCTGCCGCGGGTTGAACTGGCTTCTCTATATCTGCGGCAGGGCAAGGATGACCTTGCTCTGCAAACAGCAATGGCAGCCAGCAAAAAGGATCCCGCCTCCATAAAAGCACGGATTATCCTGGCTACCATCTATAGCCGTCGCAATCAGCCCGAAAAGGCTGTGGAACAATATGAAGCGATTCTAGCACAAGAGCCCGACAATGAAAGAGCCGGATTCTTGCTGGCCTCGGTACTCGCTGCTGAAAAAAACTATTCAAGAGCCTACACACTTCTGAAAGAAATCGTCCGCAAGAATCCAGACAATCTCATGGCAACCTATTACCTGGGGAGAGTGGCCCTGGAGCTCAAACGCCCGCAAGAGGCGGAAGAACTCTATCAACGGGTGCTTGCTGCCCGACCATATTTTGAGATGGCCCTGTTGGATCTCGGCTATCTCTACGAGACGCAGGCGCGGTTTACAGAAGCTGAATCTCTTTACAAGAGAATGTTGGAGGTGGATCCGGATAATGAAAAAGCCCTGGTAAAACTGGGCAACTTGTATTTACGCCAGGACAGGTTCCGGCCTGCTCTGAGCATTTTCCAGCAAGTACTGGCAAAAGATCAGACAAGGATGGATGTAAAAGTGAAAGTGGGCCTGATCCACATGGAACTGGGAGATTTGCAGGAGGCTGCTGAGCTGTTCCGTGATTTGTTGGTAACCGATGAAAATAATTCCGAGATTCACTATTATCTTGGCACTGTTTATGAAGAAATGGGCAATCTGTCGCAGGCTCTGGAAGAATTGGGGAAAATTCCAGCGGACAGCCCATATGGGCTGAAAGCCCAGATCAGTCGAGCGTTCATCCTCCAGAAAAAGGGAGACATGCACGGGGCGATCCAATGCATGCAAAGGGCAGTAGAACTCTACTCTCAAGAGACCGATGCTTATCTTTACCTGGGAAATCTCTATGAACTTGCAAAGCAATACACAAAAGCGGCACAAGTACTCGAAAAAGGATTGGCTCTGGACCCGGACAATCAGCGGCTTCATTTCCGCCTGGGTGTGGTCTTCGACAAAATGGGGGAACGGCAGGCATGCGTAAGACAGATGGAAAAGGCCGTAGCATTGGATCCAACGGACGCCACAGCCCTCAACTATCTCGGCTATACCCTGGCTGAGATGGGTATAAGGTTGGCACAGGCGGAAAAGTACATTAAACAGGCACTCAAACTCAAACCTGACGACCCCTACATTACTGACAGCCTTGGCTGGGTATATTTCAAGATGGGACGCCACAGGAAGGCCCTGAAATGGATAAAGAAGGCTCTGGAGAAACTTCCAGACGATCCCGTAATTCGCGAACATCTCGGAGATGCTTACCGCGCACTTGGAGAATGGCGCCAGGCGGAAAAGGCATACGAAAGGGCCCTGGAACTGGGGAGTGAAAATCGACAAAAGGTAGAGGTGAAGTTGCAAGAGAGCAAGACAAAGGTGGGAAATCGAAAAAATACCCAGAAATAGCAAACAAAATGCGCCGAAGTTCCATTGCCATAAAAACACCCCAACCCGAAAGGCCAATTTCTGCGAATGCGAGCTGCACAACCAGTCGCGGCCCTAGTGCTGCGACCATTGTCTTGCCGGAAAGCTAGAGATCCCTGGCTATAAGTCAAATCGCTGTCATTGCTGGAATGATGGCAACACCCTGAATGGGTCAGGGGTGAACCCTCGTAAATCAGCAGCGTTCCTGTAGGGGCACAGAATGTCTCCGGCAATTAGTGTCTCTTTCGGGGATGGTGGAAACCCCTCGCCTTCAGGCGAAGAAGAGTTTATATTGTCGCCATGCGACTTTATAAACTCGGAGCCCATACAAAAACGGACCTGAAG
>JAFDGZ010000120.1 GCA_019309045.1 Deltaproteobacteria bacterium
ATAACCGATAACCAGATCCCCCGAGGCCAAAATGAAACACAAAACCTTGCCACCGATCCTTCTTTTCCTGCTCATCTTCATCACGGCGCTGCCCCTGGACGCTGCTCAACGCCATGCTTCCATTACTGCCTTGCCCGCGGAACCGGAAACCGCCGGCTTGCTTCCGGCAAGCTACCTCATAGGCCCGGGCGACGTGCTCAACATCTCGGTGTGGGAGACGGAATCCCTCACCCGGGTGGCCACTGTACTGCCGGACGGCACCATCTCCTTTCCCCTGATCGGTGAGGTGCAGGCAGGGGGTAGGACCACTGCAGAACTCAGGCAGGAAATAAAACAGAGAGTGGCGCCATACGTTTCCGACCCGGTCGTCTCTGTAGAGGTGCAGCAGGTAAACAGCATGCACATCTACGTCATAGGCAAGGTCAACAAACCAGGCCGCTTCATTCTCAACGCCAATGTGGATGTACTCCAGGCCCTTGCTATGGCCGGAGGACTTACCGACTGGGCTGACAAGGACAACATCAAGATATTCCGCCGCGATCAGAACGCCACCAGGAGCTTCACCTTCAATTACGAAGACGTTTCCAAGGGAGAGAACCTCCAGCAGAACATCTGGCTCAAGCGCGGTGACGTTATCGTTGTGCCCTGAAATAGATCAGGTACAGCCAGTCTATTTTCTGCAGCAAGCTAAAAGGACGAGGCCATGCCAACCATCAGCGACAGAGAAATCATTGAGCAGAACATCAAGACCCTCGACGATTATCTGGACATACTCAAAAGACGCAAATGGAGCCTGCTGCTGCCTGCCTTTGCCATCGTGCTTCTGGCAGCCGTAGTGGCGCTTGTACTGCCGCCCATCTACCAGTCCACTTCCACCATTCTTATTGAGGCCCAGGAGATCCCCCCGGAGTTTGTCAAGACCACGGTCACCAGTTTTGCCGAGCAGCGGCTGCAGACCATCAACCAGAGGATCATGAGCTACAGCCGCTTGCTGGAGATCATCAACCGCTTCAACCTCTACCCTGAACTGAGGAAAAAGAAAACCACCGAGGAAATTGTCGACAAGATGCGCAAAGACGTCAAGATGGAGACCATCAGCGCCGAGGTGAAGGATCGGCGCAGCCGCAAAGAGAACCTGGCAACCATCGCCTTTACCCTCTCCTACGAGGGCAAAGACCCGGAAAAGGTCTACCAGGTGGCCAATGTGCTCGCCTCTCTCTACCTGGAGGAGAACCTTCGGGTTCGGGAGCAGCAGGCTCTTGGTACTTCCCAGTTTCTCCAGGAGGAAATGAAGCAGGTCAGGGTCCACCTCACAGAACTGGAGGCGGCAATTGCCTCTTTCAAAGAAAAGCACATCAACGAGCTGCCGGAGCTGCTGCAGGTGAACATTCAGAGTCTCGAGCGCACCGAGCAAACCATTGCCCAGCTGGAAGAACAGGTTCGCGCCTTGCGGAAGCAGGAGACCTACCTCCAGAGCCAGCTTGCCGGCATGTCTCCCGGGTTGCTAAAAGGTGATCTGGAGCGCTTGCAGGATTTGAAGGTGCAGCTGGTCCATCTCAAGAGCCGTTTCTCTGAGCAGTACCCCTCGGTCAAGAAGGTCAGGGCAGAGATCGCTCAACTGGAAAGCCGGCTGCAGAGTTCGACTGCAGGCGGCAGCCAGGGCCAGTCCAGCTACCAGGCTGCAGATGCAAGCCAGCCGGACAATCCTGCCTATATCACCCTGCAGGCGCAGCTAACCACCACCCGCACAGACATCAATTCCCTGAAAAGGCAGGTGGAAGATTTGCAGAAACGCCGACTGGAATACAACCGCCGCATAGAGGCCACCCCGATGGTCGAGAAGGCATACAAGGCCCTGCTCATCGAGCGGGACAACACCCAGGCCAAGTACAATGACCTGATGCGCAAGTACATGGAAGCGGACGTGGCCCACGGCCTGGAAAAGGAGCAGAAGGGCGAACGGTTCACCATTATAGACACTGCCAGACTGCCGGAAAAGCCCATCAAGCCGAATCGGTTGGTCATCCTCCTGGTGGGGGTTGTGCTCGGTATGGGAGCCGGCGTGGGCACTGCAGCCCTGCGGGAGTTCGGAGACCATTCCGTGCGCAGTGCCGAAAGCCTGAGCCTGGCCACTTCCTTTCCGGTGCTGGCAGTAATTCCAGACATCGTCACCAGAAAAGATATACTGCGCCGCCGAGCGCGCCGCGCCGCCCTGGCCGTCACCGTGGTCCTTGTCATGGCCGTAGGTGTGACCGCCTTCCACTACCTGGTAATGGATCTCAACGTCTTCTGGGCCAAGGTCCTCCGCCGACTGGGAGTGTAGCATCCACATATTACTTGAACCTTTGACCTGATAACCAATCACAGACAACTCAATAAACCCAAATGCTCCATGCCCAACGCCCAATGCCTTGCGCCCTGCGCCCAATGCCTTGCGCCCGTTGAACCGATAACTGAAAATCCAACAAACGCAACAAACCAAAATGACCCAAATAACGCGAAGCCTCCAGGCAAACAAGCCCAGCCTGGTTTCTCCTCCCCTGGCGGGAGGAGATTAAGAGGAGGGGGAAAGATTAACCATTTCTTTACCTTCAGCTTTAGCCTGCGGCCATCAATACAATTACATCAAGCCGCCAATTATGCCCCACGAATCGACACGAAGACCGGCAACGCAGTCTGAAGCCTGCGCCTACCGACCCGTTGCCTGGACATTTACCGATAACTGATAACCACCTAAGTTGAGCGGTTCTGATCCCCCTCCCCCTAACCCCCTCCCACCAGGGGAGGGGAGATTTATCTGTGTTTCCCAATAGTTCCCTCCCTTTGTCGAAGACCCCGCGACCCCGCCTAGCTCCTGGCGGGAATGGGTGAGGGTGAGGGTGGGGGTGACTGAACCTACTGGGTAATACCCCATCATGTCAGCACATTACAGCAACATAGTTCTTTACAACATAGTGCCGCAAGAATCGCTAACTTTAGGAACCACCAAATCCCGGCCAAGGAGGGCGTATGATTCTCCAATGCTGCCTGGACTGTGACCATCACCTGATTACTGGTGAGGGCGCCAACAAGACAAGCTTTTGTTCCAAGGAGAATTGCTGGGCCAGGTATTCCCGCTGCGTGGCTGAAAAGGCCCTGGATCTTTTTCTGGCCAAAAAACAGCTGCACCCATCTTCCATCTCAGCCCTGGAGCTGTTGTACCGCAGCGATATATGAACTTCACCTCCGCCCTGCGCCCTTTTCATCCACAGATTCAGGAATCGCCGTGATGAAGCGTTGTCGTGACTGCTAGGACTGATCGACGTTGCCTCACGCAAAGGCGCCACTTGTCACGCCATAGCCCCTGGGCGACGGCGGAAGGACGCCAAGGAGAAGGCTTCGCTATAATAGTAGCCCATGAGGAGATCCATGAGAAGCCAACAGGCAAACAAGCCCAGCCTAGTTTCTCCTCCCCTGGCGGGAGGAGATTAAGAGGAGGGGGAAAGATTAACCACTTCTTTACCTTCAGCTTTCACCTGCACCTATCAACGTATTGCCACGACACTTGCTGATAACCGATAACCAACTCAAAGGTAACCACCATGGACCACCTGAAAAAAGCCCTGGACAAAGCAAGAAAAGAGCGGCCGCAGCCCCTGTCGGCGCCAGCAGCCGACAGAGCCGTCCTTGGCAGCGGCAACGGCTCCGGCAGGGTGTCACCCACCTACTGCCGATCCCGCTGTCTCGAACTCGAGCCTGAAAAACTGGCAGAAAACCGTTGTGTCTGCCTGTTTGCAGATGCGCCGGAAACGGAATCTTTCAAGGTGCTTAGCACCAGGCTATTGCTCTCCCTGCGGCGCAACGGCTGCAACACCCTCATGATCACCAGCGCTCTGCCCGGAGAAGGCAAGACCCTCACCGCCATCAATCTGGCCCTTGCCCTCGCCAGAGAGGTGAGCCAGACCGTGCTCCTGGTGGACTGCGACCTGCGGCAGCAGAAGATTCATCACTATCTGGGCATGCAAATCGACAGCGGCCTGGGCGACTATCTTCTCCAGGAGCGCCCCCTTGAGGAACTCATTGTCTGGCCGGGTGTGGAGCGCTTCACTTTCATTTCGGGCGGCCGCACCGTGCAGGAAAGCGCCGAACTCATCGGCTCGCCCAGGATGAAGGCCCTGGTCGCTGAAATGAAGTCGCGCTACCACGACCGCTACATCCTCTTCGACGTGCCGCCGCTTCTCGGCAGCGCCGATGCTCTCACCTTTGCTCCCCTGGTGGACGCAATTATCATGCTGGTTGAGGCAGAGCAAACTTCCATCCACACTGTACTCGAAGCCTTCGAGCTTATACCCAGAGACAAGTTCCTCGGCTTCGTTCTGAACCGCTACAAGGCGCCCCTGCCTGGCTACGGCAAAGAATACGGGAGAAGGTAAATGTACCAGGAATTCTTCGGCTTCAAACAAAAACCATTTCAACTGCTGCCAGATCCGGACTTTCTCTTTCACAGCAAAAAGCATGATGCAGCCCTGACTCATCTTGAGTACGGCATCTTCGACCGGGCCGGCTTCATCGTCATCACCGGTGACATTGGCACAGGTAAAACTACCCTCATCCGCTATATCCTGCGCTCCCTGAGCCGGGACCTGCCGCTCGCCTGTCTCTCCCAGACCCTGCTCAGTCCGGAGGAGTTTCTCAGGGCAGTGTGCCAGGAGTTTTCACTGCCGCACGATGGCAGGGGAAAACCGGAGCTCATCAGGGTGCTCAAGTCGTTCCTCCTGGAGCTGTGCCGCAAGCGGCGCTATGCCATTCTCATCCTGGACGAGGCCCAGAATCTGCCAGTGGACACCCTGGAAGAGATACGCATGCTGTCTAACTTTGACGGCCGCAACGAATTCCTTCTGCAGATCATTTTCGTGGGGCAGCCGTCGCTCAGGGGAAAGCTGCGCTGGCGCGGCTTGCGGCAGCTGTCGCAGCGCATCCAGGTGAGCTACCACCTGGAGCCCCTGGACAGAGAGGAGCTCGAGGACTACATCAAGTACCGCTTGCACAAGGCCGGAGCTCCAGACCTTGAGCTCTTCAACGAGGAAACCTTTCAGTTGATCTACGACTACTCCGGTGGAGTGCCCAGGCTGATAAACGCTGTATGTCACATGTGCCTGGTCTATGCCATGGCAGACGACCTCAAAAAGATCGACATCGACCTGGCGAAGAAAGTTCTCGAAGACCGGGCCAACTGGGATGTCCCCCTGGATGAGGAGGCAGCCGACGAGGCAGCAGCAGCCGAACTGCTGCCGGTTGCTACAGATAATCTGGGATCATTGCAATCCCTCGGCCACCTGGAGGCCAACATCGGGGAACTGCTGGAGGTGTCGCTGGGTGCCAAGAATGCCCTGGAAAGGATTGCCCTGAGCCTTGGCCGCATTGCAGCAAGCAAACAGGCCGTCCAGGAGATGGCCGTGAGGTTGATGGCAGAAAAAAGCCGACGCCAGACTCTGGAGAAGAACCTGGCTCGCATAGAGAAAAAGCTGGATGCTGCCGTGGTCAAGCAGAAGCTGCTGATCAAGGTCCTTACCGGCAAAAATAAACAGCGAGCATCCCCCCAACCCCAATCCAGGCAGCAGGTTATGTGAAAGACTTGCCGGTTATCAGTTATCTGGGAATGTCTCGGCAAACGGTTTACGGCAACGGAAAAACCGTATCACCTGGCCGCAGGCCGAGCCCTGATAACACAACCAATAACCGCTGATTGAACCCTTGCCCCTATGACAGCTAGGGCTGCAAGATTTTTAGACGGCGAAAATATGTCCTGTAAAAGCCTCTGTCTCTTGTTATCAAACCATCTGCCTGTGTTTTTGCATGGCCACCAATGAGAAAATCCGCCAGGATATGCTGCCGATATGAGATGATCTTTTTACAGGACAGACACCTGGATTGTTGACGATGACCACAGGCAGGGCAGAGCAACATTCCCTTCCGGCGAGCAGAATATTTTTTCCAGGCAGTGCTCGCTTCATAGAGCGATGCCTCATTCGACGAGACAAGCCTGATGCCAGTGTCGCCCAGAAAGGTCTCGAGGTCCCTGAACGAGAGAAACTGGGAGCCCAGTTCAGCAAAAACCACTTCACAGATAATGAGTTCGTCCGCAGGATTTATACTCAGCAGGCAGTTCAAGGAAGATTGGCAGTGTGCGGAGTTGGGGAGCAAGATGTCCAGAAGAACATTGGTGTCAACGGCCAGGAGCATGATTTCCTCGCAGGTCGTCTACGATGTCGTCTGTTTCGCTGCCGTCTAGATGAGAAAGAAAGCCCACATATTTCTCCAGGTTCTTAATCGAGCCGGTCTTCTTTTTGAGAACAGCCCTGTCATTGTGGACCTCGAAAATAATTTCATCACCTGTTTTTATTCCCAGGTGCAACCGGATATGCCGGGGAATGGTTACCTGGCCTTTTTGAGTTACTCTTGGCATGATAAAGCCCTCCTGCTGTTATTACTTTTAGTATTACTTTTTTCAAAAGCCCATGTCAACTCAAAACACCCTGCACCTTTTTATCCATTGATTACCATGTGATTACCATGGTTACTATCCACAGATTCAGGAATTGTAGGGATGAATCCTTGTCGTTACTGCTGGGGGGTGAAGGACGTTGGTTCGCGCAAAGGCTGCCCAGCATCGCCGAAGGCCCTCTTCCTTTGCGACCTTCCG
>JAFDGZ010000121.1 GCA_019309045.1 Deltaproteobacteria bacterium
AGTGGGAGGTTGACGAGTAAATAGGCTCAAATGAAAAAAAATAGAGAAAAGTACGCGGCTAAGGCAAATTATTACTATGCAGATGTTCTGATTTGAAAATATTTTCTCTGCTTTCAATATTATCCGCCTTGAATTTTTTCTATTAATTATTAAATTTAGATTCGCTAGCACTCCATAGCGGTGAGTGCTGACAGGCTGCTGTGGCACTGGAATGCTTTGAGAGCAAGAATTGCCGCCTTATTCAGGGTGCTTCATGAATTTGCGCTGCTGAATTGTGAAAAATTGCTGAAGCACTGGCGACGCAAAGTCTTGGAGTGCCCGGGCGGTGTTGTGCCATGCTTCTTGGGGACCAGAGGTGAACCGTTTCTGTAGGGCTGTGCAGGTGCCCGGCAGTTGGCCCTGTGGCAGGGACGACTGCACGGGCCACGGCGCTGGCGTGGGCGGTGGGTGATTCAGCAAGTGACCTGGATAGTCTATAACTTGGAGGGCAACCAGGAGCACTTGCTGAAGAGGATCACGGCCGAGAAGACGGCTTCCTGCCGGGAGGCAGCGCTTGTATTCGTTGCCCGCCAACTGCAGTGCAGTGAAAAGGATTGTGTGGCTGCTTGTCTTTTTACCTGAAAAGTAAGGTGATACTCAGGAGGTGAACAGATGGGCACTATCAGGGTAGGAATCATAGGTGTAGGGAACTGCGCCAGTTCTCTAATTCAGGGCATTCACTATTACCGAGACAAATCAGCTGATGAGGCTATAGGTTTGATGCACTGGGACCTTGGAGGCTACTTGCCACACGACATCGAGGTGGTTGCTGCTTTTGATATTGACCGACGGAAAGTTGGCAGAGATCTTGCGGATGCTATTTTTGCAGAACCCAATTGCACTACCACCTTTTGCAAAGAGATTCCTCACAGAGGTGTCAGGGTGCAAATGGGCCGCATTCTGGACGGATTTTCTGAACACATGCGCAACTATGACGACAAATACACTTTTGTGCTGTCCAGGGAACCTGAGCCTGATCAGCAAGAGGTGGTAAGGATTCTCAGAGAGAGCGGCGTCGAGATTCTGTTGAACTACCTGCCGGTGGGTTCAGAGAAGGCGACTCGATTTTATGCGGAATGTGCTCTGGAAGCAGGGATAGGGTTTGTCAACAATATTCCCGTTTTCATTGCCAGCAATCAGGAGTGGGCCGAGCGTTTCAAGGAGAAACGACTGCCCATTATTGGTGACGACATAAAATCACAGGTGGGGGCAACAATTGTCCATCGGGTGCTTACTGATCTTTTCAGCAAACGGGGAGTCAAGCTGGAGCGGACCTACCAGCTCAATACCGGAGGAAATACCGATTTTTTGAACATGCTCAACCGCGACCGGCTGCTGTCAAAGAAAAAGTCCAAAACCGAAGCTGTTCGATCGATTGCAGCTGATCAGCTCGACGATGAAAACATCCATATTGGTCCAAGTGATTATGTGGCCTGGCAGCGAGACAACAAAATATGCTTTATTCGCATGGAGGGCAAACTTTTCGGTGATGTTCCCATGCATTTAGACTTGCGCCTTTCTGTGGAAGATTCCCCCAATTCCGCCGGCGTTGGTATTGATGCTGTACGCTGCTGCAAGCTGGCACTGGATCGCGGCATCGGCGGGGTGCTTTACGGCCCTTCGGCCTATTTCATGAAGCATCCACCAAGACAGTACACTGATGACGAAGCCTACCGCCTCACAGAGGGCTTTATCGAAGGTATCTGGGGGAAGAGGAGCGATGAAATGCCTGATTATCGCAGCAGGCAGAGGCAGCAGGCTGTGGCGGAGGGGTAGGTGTAAGCCCCTTGTGCCGGTTCTGGGAGTCCCGCTTATCGAGCGGGTGATCCGCACTGCCAGCAACACAGGTGTCACTGATTTCTACGTTGTCACGGGCCACGAGGGGGAATGTTTGCGGTTCTTCCTCAGCGACCTGGCACGGCGGCTTCCTCACATTCACATCCACTCCATTGAAAATCCAGACTGGCAACGCGGCAACGGCACCTCTGTGCTGAGCGCCAAGGATCATCTTCAGGAGCCATTTTTCTTGTTGATGTGCGACCACCTGTTCGATTCTGCAATTATGGCTGACCTCTGCAGACAACCGCCTCCAGAGAACGAGGTCATCCTGGCGGTGGACTACAATGTTGGCAGGAGACACATAAAGAAAGAGGACGTTACTCGCGTCGCATCAAACAATGGCAGAGTGCGTGACATTGGCAAAGGGTTGGCCAGTTACAACGGTTTTGATACCGGTGTATTTCTTTGCAGTTCGGTGATATTCGAAGCGCTGGAGCAGAATGCCAATAACAGGGCGGAACTCAATCTCACGGACGGAATTCGGCGGCTGGCAGCTGAAGGTCTGGTCAGAGCAGTGGATATCGGCGGCAAGTTCTGGGTAGACGTTGATGAGCCTGGAGATCTGCTGAGAGCAGAGAATGAATTGCTTAAACAGGTGCGCCACAAACCCCATGACGGTATGGTGGCGAGATATGTCAATCGGCCGCTTTCTGTGAGGATTTCTAAACGGATTGCCAGGACTTCTATCACGCCAAATCAGGTTACTGTCCTGTCATTTCTCCTGGCGGTCATTGGGGCAGCATTTTTCACCATAAAAGGATATCTGGCCATGTTGCTTGGCGGCCTGCTGAGCCAGGCAGCTTCAATTGTTGACGGTTGCGACGGTGAACTGGCCAGACTGAAGTACTGCGAAAGCGAGTATGGCGGCTGGCTGGATGCCGTTCTGGACCGTTATGCGGATGGAATGCTGCTGCTCGCTTTAACCTGGCGAGCTCAGAGCGAGGTGAGGCCCAGTCTGGCCTTCCTGGTAGGTTTTCTGGCAATCATCGGCTCCTTCCTGGTGAGCTACACAGCCGGCAAGTACGACGCCCTCAGGCAGGAGCGCCTGGACAGCAGACTCACCTTCCGAATCGGTAGAGACCTGCGTATTTTCATCATTTTTATTGGCGCTTTTCTGAACCAGGCTTTCCTAACTTTGCTGGCCATCACTGTTGTCATGAATTTGGAAACTATTCGTCGTCTGAGAGTGTTTCGCAGATATCTGTTCAACTAGGTGTTGCTATTCATAAGACCACCAGCATTCGGTCGACAACTGAATGTTCCCCATATTGGCCCACCCGGCGCCTTGCTGCTCAGATGGTCTGGTGTCCTCGGAGGGCGGCAATATTTATTCAGCTCCACAATACTTCCAGAGTTCGGTCTGGAGATGCAGGGGCTATCCAGACTTGAGGGTGTCTGCTAAGATCAATTGGGCCAGCTTGATGTGGTTGGGGCTGTGATGCCAGCAGCGGCAACTCCTCCCTGTTGCACACTTTGACCCAAAAAGGCATAATGCTGGGATAGTCCAGCGGACTGTGGCTTGTCTCTGAGGGCGTGACCGGTTTACTTCCCGCCAACAGTGACTCCCAGTGACAAGTATTCTTATTGCTGTTGGGGCCACAAGACAGTGTAGATTGTCTCGGCAATTGCGCTCCAAAGTTGACTGTGCCCTGCACACGATTGCAGATGATGCCCACTGGTAGTCTGCCAGGCCAGTAGTCGAAGCGGCCCTGATTTTTGCGGACGGCCTCTGGCATACTCGAAATGCTATGATTCCACTCCATGATACGATTGAGTCCAGGAACTATCCAGTAGTAAATGTGTCGATCATTGCAGCAAACGTCCTTGTCTACTGGTGGCAGGTGGGAAGCGGAAGTGAACTGGCCCAGATAATATATACCTATGGCCTGGTGCCGGCACGTTATTCTATGCCGGCCATAGCCTCCTATTTCAGCCTGCCGGAGCAAGTCTTCTCCTTTTTCTCGTACATGTTCCTTCATGGTGGTTTCTGGCACCTGCTGGGCAACATGTGGTCGCTCTACATCTTCGGTGATAACGTCGAAGACAGGCTTGGCTCTGTTAAATACCTTGTCTTTTATCTCCTTTGTGGAGTGGCATCCGGCCTTTTTCATGTGGCCATCAACTATCATTCCCAGGTTCCCACCATCGGAGCCAGCGGGGCCATAGCAGGCGTTATGGGAGCGTACTTTCTGCTCTATCCACACTCTAGAATTCTCACTTTGATTCCCATCTTTTTTCTGCCTTACTTTATAGAGATACCTGCCTTTGTTTTTCTGGGTTTCTGGTTTCTTTTTCAGTTTTTCAGCGCCGCAGGAACGGTTGCCGGTGGCGGTGGCATAGCCTGGTGGGCGCACGTGGGCGGCTTCCTCTTCGGCATCCTCTTCCTCAAGATAATGGAGGCCATACCAGTTGCTGGCATGGCGAGCTGGCAGGGTCCAGGCCTGGCAAGAAAAAGAAGTCGTCGTTTGCAAGTTGTCAGCACCACTGGACAGCCAGACTCCCTTGATGTCTATGGCCGAATTACCATCACGCCCAGGGAAGCGCGCTTCGGCACCAGGAAGCTCATTAGCGTCCCTCGAGGGTTGCAGAAAAGCCTCTTGAGAGTAACCGTGCCTCCGGGGTCGCGGGGCGGCACGATTCTCCGTTTGGCGGGCATGGGAAAAGAGGGTGCTGATGGCAGCAGGGGTGATCTCTATCTGAAGATCGTCATTTCTGAGCAGGAGGACGCCGGCTGAACCTCATTGTTTCAGGTCTATCTTGTTTACCTCTATGGGCGGGGTTCTAGGGAAACGGGAAACATCTGCAGTGCAACTGTTTTCGCCCTGACTGTTGGTGAGAATGGCGCGTACAGCGGAAAGATACCCTTCCAGTGAACTGACCCGCTCTTCGAGAAGGGCCTTTGCTCTTCCTTCCAGTTGCAATGCCTCCACAGTATTGCCCAGCCCTTTGATCAGGTTCCTGCCTTCGGCTGGCTTGTATTGCTGAAACTGATAGTTGCTGTCGATTTCTTTCTTCAAAAGCTTGATGAAAGAACCCATTTCATCAGCACTGCCGAGCAATCTGTTGAGCAGCAGCAAGTATGGCGACAGGGCCGGGGCATCTCCGCTGTATGGATACCTTATCCTGTGATCCATCTCGCTCCAGGCCTCCTCTAAAACCGTACGGACCTGGATTTCCACTGGAATCGATTCTTTCTTGGAGTAGTCAAACTTGACCAGGTAATGCACAGAGCGGTAGCCGAAGGGATGCTGATAGATGCGGCAGCCCTTCTGTTTGAACTTCTTGATGAACTCGACGTGGTCTCCCACACAGACGTTGGCAGTGGCCTTCTCTATAAGTTCCCAGGTGTTGACAATAAATGAATGTATCTTCTGCCAATCTTCCTTGAAGAGGTGCAGGGCTCTAACACCAGCAAGATCTGTAATGATTGTCTGGTAGTTGTGTGGATTTATGACCAGGGAAGGTTCCTGGGCTTTCCTCCTGATAATTTTGGCGAGCAAATGGTCCGGCTCTTTGACCCGCCATCGTATGGTGTGGACTTGCTTGAGCCGTTCCAACCTCTGGGCCACGTATTGAGCAGCAACCTCTATCTTGTCGATATTGTTTATATAGTCGTTCTTGATGATGACAAGCTCGTCCCAGTTCAAGTCAGTTCGGGCGAACTCCTCGTACAGATTGAATTTTTTCAAGAATTGTGATTTTCGCATAGATCTTTGCCCCGTGTTCGCCTAAATTGCCCAGACGCCGCTTTCCTAAATAGCAGGAGCGCACTCGAACCAGGAAATCTGGGGTCTCATGTCCCGTCATACTTGACGCATGGCATCGATTTAGCACCCTGATACTTGCAGTGCTACTATATCTATACTTTAGATATCGACGGCCAAAAATCAAGGGTAATCCAGGTAGAATGATTGGCAAAAAGTATCAAAAAGGAAGTGGGTTAAAGCGGATTGGACGAGGGAGCTGTTGCATCATACTAATATTGTGATTACGCTAAGTTATACTATCTATAAAAAGAAGAAAAATGTAGGGCTCCACCCCTTGACTGCAGGGTGTTTGCGACTTAATTTTTGATCGGATCAAATATTGTTTACAAGCTTAGAGAGAAGGAGAAAACAACAAGCCCAGAACTCATGGCGGCAGGGTTTTCGCCTGACCGGGTAGTTCACCAAGAGAGGAGGTGTATGGACTATGTTGCCAACGCTGAGGTCCACTATGGGAGAACTGGAGCACGTCCGACGCGAAATGGACCGTCTCTGGGAGCGTTTCACCAGGGACTTTGTCCCTTCGACTTTCGAGCATGACTGGATTCCTTCCCTTGATCTCTCCGACACCGGTGAAAGCCTGGTGGCTGAGGTAGAGGTGCCAGGGATGGATCCAAAAGACATCGATATCTCGGTCACGGGCGACGTGCTCACTATATCTGGTGAAAAGAAGAGGGAAAGGGAAGAAAAAGAGCAGGCTTACCATCTTGTGGAGCGCAGCTATGGCAAGTTCAGTCGATCCATCCGTTTGCCTGCGACGGTAGACCCGGATCGAGTGGAAGCCTCCTACAA
>JAFDGZ010000122.1 GCA_019309045.1 Deltaproteobacteria bacterium
AAAGCGGCCTGTTCCGCAGCCAAATTCGAAGACGCTTTCTGCCTCTTCGAACTTGCCATGAATTATCAGCTCATTCAGCGCTGCATCTTCATAAAAGGCCTGGGCATCCTGCTTCTTTCCAAAGCGGTCGTAGAAGGTTCTGGCCTGTGTTCTGGTAAATACCATTGCTATACATTGAGGCCAAAGGCTGAGCTCGCTTATCTCGCCAAAGTCGCAGTGCGGGTAGTGGGATCTGCTGTAGCTCCCGCCATTATGGGTGTCCCTTTAATATGGCTGTTTACACCTGTCAAAAAGCCGGTACTGATCCAAATTTGGCTCTATTTTCGATACTATCTGTCGTCAAGTCAAGTAGTTAACTTGACCAGCCCTCGAATGCAAATGTAAGTGGATGGTTGACAGTTCCAGTTCTGAGGTGTAGTATTTTGCTACAATATTCAGCAAACTTCGGGGGGATGATGAAAAAGCTTCTTTTTACGGCGGTTCTTGTTGCTCTGCTTTTTTTTCCAGGACTGGGTGCCGCCGATACCTGGAACTTGGTGACTAGCGGAGGCCTGGGTGATTCTAGCAATGAGGATGCGTGGGCCATGGTGCTCTTTAACGGGATGCTCTACGTGGGTACAACAAATGAATCAACCGGGGCTGAGGTCTGGTCGTATGACGGCTCAACATGGACGCAAGTCAATACAGATGGCTTTGGCGACAGCAACAACACGGGCATCTCCGAGATGAAGACCTCGAACGGCAAGCTCTATGCCGCCACGGCGAATTCGACAACTGGAACCGAGGTCTGGGAGTACGATGGAAAGAACTGGAGCCAGGTTAATGCAGACGGCTTTGGAGATAAGAATAACTGGCGGACAGACAGTATGATTATTTCCAATGATGGTTTATTCGCTGGTGCAGAGAATTATTCCGGTGCTGAGATATGGCTTTATGATGGCGTAAATTGGAGTCAGCTAAATGCTGACGGCTTTGGGGACGTCAACAGATTCGCTCCAACGGACATGGCCTTTTTTAATGGTAGCCTTCATGTGGCTGTGGCCTCCTTCACCGAGGGTGCTCAGGTGTGGCGCTATGACGGGAGAGCCTGGGACCAGGTGAATACGAATTCTTTCGGTGATGCGAACAACTTCAGTGCGACGAGTTTGGCTGTTTTCAACAACCTGCTCTATGTTTCGACCTGGAACAGTACCACAGGTATAGAGCTCTGGGAGTACAACGGTTCCTCCTGGAAACAGATCAATAAAGATGGTTTTGGAACTGCGAACAATGATCTTTCATGGTTCATGACGGCTTACAATGACAACCTTTATGTGGGCACGAGGAACTCTGCCGATGGTGCTGAAATCTGGAGATACGACGGAATGGACTGGAGTTCCTCGGTTGCGGGTGGCTTTGGGAGCACGGGAAACAGCCGTATCAGCAGTATGGCCGTTTTCGATGGAAGGCTCCTTGCCTCCACTTTGAACACTGCGGGCACCGAGATCTGGGCGCTCCGAAAACCGTTGCGGGTAACGCCGACTGCGAGTTTCCTATTGCTGCTCTTTTCAGGAAACTAGTATTGAAATTATTGCTTGCTTAGCGTTACTCACATACTGCCTCGAATTCGTTCCTGTGCAATTTTGGACGAATTTTGCTTCATGGGCAAAATACCGGATTAACCTTGTTCGTGGTCTCGATTAACCGGCACTGCCCTTACTTCTGACCCAACCGACTTCTTTAATTTAAGTCTTGCTACCAGGATAATTCTCCTTTTACTTTCGGCCTCGAATGTCGCAAATCAGCAGTGCGGTATTCCGCGTCACTTGCACTTGCCCACTTCGTCATCTCGATGATGCCGCCACTTTAATTCCAGAACCAATAAATAGGCATCCGCATATTTTCCGTATGATTGACTGCGGTGTTCGGCTTTCTTGAAATGCTAGGGCAATTCTGGAAGAGACAGAGCTGAGAATACAAAGATATGTGAAGCTGATCGCCATGACAACAAGGGTCATGCTCACGTATGGCAAAAGGAGGCCACCCTGCACAGAATAGATGAACGCCGGTAAAAACAGCAGTTATAAACTCTTCTCCATAAAACTCGAGGCGGTTGATGGTCGAGTCGAAGGGCGGGTTTTCCGTGACAGTGGCAGAGAGAATTGCTGTTTATGGCCAAGGTTGCGGTAGGCGAACATTTGATACCGGGGGCGCAGGGTGCCATGGAACGTTGGCGTCGCACTGGCACTGCAAAGTTCAGTAAACGGTTTCATTTTAGCCCGTCTTGGCGTACAGTACGGAATCCAGGATGACTCCGGGCACCACAATCAGCCAGAAAGTGAGGAACAATATGGCATCCAGCAATGGCGATAAAGCGTGCGATTTCACCATATACGGCGCCCTGGGGGACCTTTCCCGGCGCAAGCTCATTCCTTCGCTCTATCGACACCCGCATCATAGGCGTCGCCCGGCACGAACTCAACCGCGAGGGCTTCCAGACCAGCATGGAAGAAGCCCTTGAGAACTTTGTGGGTGAATCTCTTGACGCTGAAGCTGTTAAACGGCTGCTCGACCGTCTGCATTATGTGATGATTGACCTCCAGGCGCCAGACCAGTACAGCCGGCTGGCCGAAATCGTGGACCAGGAGAAACGGGTGCTGGTCAACTACTTTTCGGTGGCTGCTTATCTGTTTGACGATATCTGCCGGGGCCTGGAGCAGGCTGGTCTCATCACGCCCCAGGCCAGGGTGGTGCTGGAGAAGCCCATAGGACGCGACCTGCGCTCGTCACAGGAGATCAACGATGTGGTGGGACGCGTGTTTGCTGAAGAACAGGTGTACCGCATCGACCACTACCTGGGCAAGGAAACCGTCATGAACCTCGTGGCGCTGCGCTTCGCCAATTCCATCTTTACCACCAACTGGGACCACAACACCATTGACCATGTACAGATTACTGTGGCCGAAGAGGTTGGTATCGAGGGTCGCTGGGGGTATTTCGACGAGGCCGGCCAGCTGCGCGACATGGTGCAGAACCACCTGATGCAGATCCTGACCCTGGTTGCCATGGAGCCGCCGGTCAACCTGCAGGCCGACAGCCTGCGCAACGAGAAGCTCAAGATCCTCAAGGCGCTGCGCCCCATCACTGTCGACAATGTGGAAGAAAAGGTGGTGCGCGGCCAGTACAGCGCAGGATTTATCGAGGGCCGGCCAGTGCGCGGCTACCTCGAGGAGGAAGGCGGCAATCCCAATTCCACCACCGAGACCTTTGTGGCCATCCGGGTGGACATCGACAACTGGCGCTGGGCTTATGTGCCGTTCTACCTTCGCACTGGCAAAGCCATGGCTACCAAGCGCTCGGAGGTGGTCATCATCTTCAAGCGGCTGCCCCATAACATCTTCGTGGACTCCTACCGGAAGCTGCCGCCCAACAAACTGATTATCCGGCTGCAGCCCGACGAAGGCGTGGAAATCGAGATGCTCAACAAAATCCCTGGCATCGGCGAAGGTGTACGGCTGCAGCGCACTATGCTGGACCTGAGCTTTTGCGAGGCCTTCCACGGCGAGCGCATCGCCGACGCCTACGAGCGTCTGATCCTGGAGATCATGCAGGGCAACCAGGCCCTCTTTATCCACCGCGATGAGGTGGAGCTGTGCTGGACCTGGATCGACTCCATTCAGAATGCCTGGGCCCAGAGTGACGAACCGCCCAAAAAGTATCCGGCCGGCAGCTGGGGCCCGGTGGGCTCGGTGGCCCTGCTGGCCAGAGACGGGCGCGAGTGGGAAGAATAGGATACGCTGCTGGCATGCAAAATCCCGGGATCAAGAAATTTGTGGACCGGCAAGGGTTGGCCGTGGACCTGGCCGAACGCATTGCCGAGCTGCTCAGCCATGCTGTGGAGCGCTCCGGGGAGGCTTGCCTGGCGGTTTCCGGCGGTTCAACTCCGGCGGCCCTGTTCGACCAGCTGTCGCAGTTGGCAGTGCCGTGGGAGAAGGTGGTCGTCACTCTGGTGGACGAACGCTGGGTGGCCCCAGACGATGCGGATTCCAACGAGCATCTGGTTCGCAGCCGCCTGCTGCAGAACCGGGCAGCTGCCGCCAACTTTGTGGGCCTCAAGACGCCGGCGGCCACGGCTGCAGAGGGTGAAGCCGAGTGCAAGCAGCGTCTTGCTAAGCTGCCGCACCCCTATGCCTCGCTGGTTCTGGGCATGGGCAAAGACGGGCATACCGCCTCCCTGTTTCCGGGGGCTGCGCAGCTGGCTGCAGCCACGGACATGATGTCGGGCCGCACCTGCATGGCTGTCACACCGCCCGCTGCCCCCCACGACCGCATGACCCTCACATTGCCGGCCATCCTGGATGCCCGGCGGATCTTCCTGCACATCACCGGTCAGGAGAAATGGCAGGTCCTGCAGAAGGCCCTGCAGGAGGGACCGGCTCACGAGATGCCCATCCGCTTCATCCTGCGTCAGCAGACGACTCCGGTGGTCGTTTTCTGGGGACCTTGAAGGAGACACAGCATGCACAGAACCGTAGAAAATGTCACCCGCCGCATTGTAGAGCGCAGCCAAAAACACCGGCAAGCTTACCTGCAGCGGATCGATCAGGACAGGGCCGCAGGCCCCTTCCGCCATCGGCTGCCCTGCAGCAACCTGGCGCACGACCTGGCCGGCTGCGGACCAGAGTGCCGCACGGCGCTGCTGGACGAAAGCCGCCCCAACATAGCCATCATCTCGGCCTACAACGACATTCTCTCGGCCCACCGTCCCTACGAGACGTACCCCGGCATCATCCGCGAGGCCGTGGCCGCCGCCGGAGGTGTTGCTCAGTTCGCCGGCGGGGTGCCGGCCATGTGCGACGGCGTCACCCAGGGCGAAGCGGGCATGGACCTGAGCCTCATCAGCCGCGATGTCATCGCCATGTCTACCGTGATCGCCCTTTCACACAACGTCTTCGACGGGGCGCTCCTGCTGGGCATCTGCGACAAGATCGTACCCGGGCTGCTCATGGGTGCGCTGCAGTTCGGCCACCTTCCCATGATCCTGGTGCCAGGCGGCCCCATGACCTCTGGTCTGCCCAACAAGGAGAAGGCCCGTGCCCGTGAGCTTTTCGCCCAGGGAAAGATCAGCCGCCGCGAAATGCTGGACTACGAGAGCCGCGCCTATCACAGCCCGGGCACCTGCACCTTCTACGGCACGGCCAACTCCAACCAGCTGATGGCCGAAATGCTGGGGCTGCACCTGCCTGGCGCCTCCTTCGTCAATCCCGGCACGCCGCTGAGAGACGCTCTTACCAGGGCGGCGGCCGCTCGCATCACGGCCATGACCCACCTGGACGACGACTACATCCCCATTGGCCGCGTTGTCAGCGAGAAAACCGTGGTCAACGCCATGGTAGGCCTGCTGGCCACCGGGGGCTCTACCAACGAGACCATCCACCTGGTGGCCATTGCGCGGGCCGCCGGCATTCGCATCGACTGGAACGACTTTGCCGAGCTGTCTGACGTGGTGCCCCTCATCGTGCGCATTTACCCCAACGGTCCAGGCGACATCAACTCCTTCCAGCAGGCCGGCGGCATGGCCCTGTTGATCCGCGAGCTGCTAGGAGGCGGACTGGTGCATGAGGACGTGCACACCGTAGCCGGCGCAGGCCTCTCCCGCTACCTGCAGCAGCCCGTCCTCGAGGTGGAACAGCTCGTCTGGCAGGAGGGACCCCGGCACTCCGCCGCCCCCGATGTCATGGCCACTGTGGAGGCGCCTTTCGACACCATGGGAGGCATCAAGCTGCTGGCCGGCAACCTGGGCCGCGCCATCATGAAGATCTCGGCCCTGGCCGACGGCGAGCACACCCTGGTGGAGGCGCCAGCCATGGTCTTCGACAGCCAGCACGAACTGGAAGAGGCCTACAAGGCCGGCCGGCTGGACCGCGACCTGGTGGCTGTGGTGCGCTTCCAGGGGCCGCAGGCCAACGGCATGCCGGAGCTGCACAAGCTGATAACTTATCTGTCCATCATCATGGACCGCGGCTATACCGTCGGGCTGGTGACTGACGGGCGGTTGTCCGGGGCCTCGGGCAAAGTGCCCTTTGCCATCCATTGCACCCCGGAAGCCTACTGCGGCGGCATGCTGGCCAGGGTGCAGGACGGCGACATGATCCGCATGGATGCGGCCGCCGGCACACTGGAGCTCATGGTGGACAGTGAAGAACTGAGGCGGCGCGAAGCGGTGGTCCCGGATCTCGCCGAGCACCAGTACGGCCTGGGACGGCAGATCTTTGCTCCCCTGCGCCGTCAGTTGCTGGGCGCCGAAGAAGGCGGCACCGCCATTTTTACTTATGGCGGAGACAGCTGCAATATCCCCAAAACACATGAGTGAGCCATAAATATGCCCAATTTAGAATTAGAAAACTGGAAAATAGACCCCCTGGACATCCTGCACGCGGGGCCGGTAATTCCGGTTATAGTGATCCACGAGATCGATCAGGCCGTGCCGCTGGCCAGAGCCCTGCTTGAGGGCGGTGTGCGGGTGCTGGAGATCACCCTGCGCTCGGATGCAGCCGTGGAGGCCATCGGCCGCATCAGCCGCGAGGTGCCTGATGCCCTGGTGGGGGCCGGCACGGTAACCTCGCCTGGTGACCTGGCTGCCGTGAGCGAGGCTGGCGCCCTGTTTGCCATCAGCCCCGGCCTGACGCCCAGCCTGCTGGAGGCCGCTCGCGAGGGCTCCATTCCGCTGATTCCCGGCATTGCCACGGCCTCCGAGCTCATGCTGGGCATGGAGAGGGGTTACCGGGCTTTCAAGTTTTTCCCTGCCGAGGCCGCCGGCGGCGTGCGGTTGTTAAAATCCATTGGCGGACCATTTCCTCATATTACTTTCTGCCCCACCGGCGGGGTGACCTATGCCAACTTCCGGGACTACCTGGCCTTGCAGAACGTGGCCTGCGTGGGCGGCTCCTGGCTGGCGCCTTCCGATGCCATTGCCAAAGGCGACTGGCAGAGAATCACGGCCCTGGCGCGCCAGGCAATCGAAGGGGCTTCACAATAGGAAGGCACAGGGGAGCAGGGGCATTTAAGGCTCCATTTCTGTCTGGAGCCGGTCGTACAACTCGTCGAGTTCTTTCTGCAGTCTACTGTCCTCAGTATGATTTGCCTCGGCAGCTATGAAACCCAGCAGCTCTTCGAGTTCATCAAGAGTATACTTGACAATGATCTTGCCCTCTTTTTCGCTGGCTAGTTCAAACTGATCAGTGAGATCGGGACCAACAAATGTGTGTTCAAGAATCAGCGATTTCTCGTGACTATTGAGGGTAACTTCCACGGGTTGGCTATAATCGATTTGCTTCCTTTGCATCTACTAAATCCTTTCCTGTACACATTCTCATGCGGCGTTGAGCGCCGGAGCTGAGCCGTGGTTGACGTAATGCCTCTAGCACTCAATGAATAGGGGCAACAGAGCTGTTAGCGCCGTCGGAGTTCAGCGAAAGGTATGCTAGAGAATGTTGGTCTCTGGGAATTGGTTTCAGGCGCTTAATCTGTTTTGCTTCAGGGCTGTTCATTGCATGCCAAAGATCCCAATCCTGCTGCAAGCGCAGCCAAAAATCTGCAGACATACCTAAAACATGGGACAACCGCAATGCCGTATCCGGAGTTACCGAACGCTTGCCTTTGATAATTTCGTTGAGACGAGGGTAGGAAACCCCCAGGCGACGGGCGAGTTCTGCTTGTGTAAGGCCGTGGTTTGACGAATTCCTCGAAAAGCATCTCCCCCGGATGTGTCGGGGGACGATTTCGGGGCAAGCGCCTCCCCGTATCAGTGGTAATCTGTGATTTCGACCTCGCAGGCATGGCCTTCCTCCCATATAAAACAAATTCTATACTGCTGATTAATGCGGATACTGTATTGATTCTCCCGGTCACCCTTCAAGCGTTCCAGGCGATTACATGAAGGCACTCTAAGTTCATTGATCTCGCGAACTCGATTGATTTGATCCAGTTACCGGCGAGCAACCTGCCAAATTGCTTGAGGGCAACATCTTCGAGCTGCTTGAGATGCGATCCCATCAAAAATATCCTCAGTGCCAGCAGACTTAGGGTTTTTATCATGGGTCATATTATAATGGGGTCCATTATAGTTGCCAAGTTGTTTACAAATTAAGCAAATAACGTAGAGCTTACCGGCCGGGTGTGGTGAACCCAAAATGTTTGCAATGGTTAAAGACTATGCGCTCGCAAGGCACTACGAAAAAGCCGTAGCGTCCACCCGGTCCGCATGAAGCGCCTGGTTGACGCTCAGTCTCCCGGTTCCTTCGGAAGCTGGGCACCATGCCAGACAGCAACAATCCAGACGATATCGGCTTTAATTTTGTAAAAGAACCGATATGGCGAGATGATAACCTCACGATAGGGAAGGTCTGGAAATTCTGGTATGAGTCTTCCTGATTCAGGTAAGTCCTCAAGTCTTCGTAAAATTTTTTCAGCACGATCTCGAAATTTGACAGCCGCAGAGGGTTTATCTTGGCGAACATATGCGAGAGCTGAAAGGAATTGATTTCGAGCAGAGGGGGTAAAGCGAACTTTCACTATTGCTCCTTATCCAAGAGTAAATCGGCTTCAGCAAGAACAGTATCTAAATCATACCCCTCACCAATTTCAACTTCCTTATCGCCCTTGGCTAAAAGCCGCAGAAGTTC
>JAFDGZ010000123.1 GCA_019309045.1 Deltaproteobacteria bacterium
TCGAACACATCAACAAAAAGCGCGAAGCCCTCGGCATCATGGGCGAGCGTGAACGAAAACTGTTCGACATGGAAGACCGTATGAAACTGGAAGCCATACCTGATAGCTTCTAGGCCACTTCAGCAGATGAAGAAAGCCTGGCAGATCCTCCTGGATCTGCCAGGCTTTCTTATGCTGCCCGAAGAGGTTTGACCAGAAGACAATCTCAGATCTGACCTCCACTGGCATGCCCGTGAAAAGGCTACCTGTACTTCAGCAGCCACTCTTTGGCCACCTGCTTGCCGGTGTCAGTAAGTATCTTCTTGTCTATCAGCCGCCGCAAGGTCGTCTCCTCCAGCAGCGCCCGTTTGCGTCTGAGCTCGGTTATATAGAGGGCGTCCAGGACTACTTTCAGGCTGACACTGGCGGACTCTTCCGGCAGAACGGGGCTCTGCAGGATGTCGCTCACCTGTTCTACCACCTCGTCTTCGGTGTTTACTTCAGAAAGAACCTTTACAGCTGTCCTGTGCACGTCCTCTCTGGAAATACCCTCTGGGGTGGAGTTGCCGCCGCCAGCTGCGGCCAGCAGATCTCTGAGAATGGTGCCGGCAATGACCACCTTGGCTTCGCCGCCTTCGCCGGCAAGTATTTCTTCGGCCAGGTCCACTGCTTCAGAGGTCTTCTGCAGCCGCTGCTCGTCAGGCTTCAGAGTTATTTTCACAGCTGCCAGCAGGCGGTCCCGATAGAGCGCCTGCAGATTCTCACCCGTAAACATCTCGGGCATACATTTCTCCGCATACTTGCACCACTCCAGGCAGCCAAGGTCCCGACGGGGATTCATGAATCGATGGCCGCACACGCAGGTGCGTCTGGCATCGTCCTTCCAGAACTCAACCTGGCGGCCGCAATTGGGGCAGGTCACATCGTAGATATCGTCAGGCTTCCAGAACATGGTGTTCTGGCCCGGACAGCGGAAATCATCTTTCTTCATAATATATTCACCTCCTGCCAGTATACGGCCATCATATCTCGGCCCAGAAGGCAGTCGCCTTGACTTAGGTCAAGTCCGATAAAATAATGCTGTTTTTTTCTTTGCTGACACTGCCCGCTCATGGCCGCGGCCCGCATGGCGCAGGGTGTGCCGTGTTCGATCCAACTCAGGATTCAGCCGCCAGCTCTGGCGGCAGTTCGCAGACCACATCTCCAGCCTTTTTGGCCTCCACGTAGTAGGCTGCAGCCAGTGCCGCAGTACAGCCGTCGGCTGCGGCAATAACGATTTGCCTGGCGTATTTCTCCCGCAAGTCACCTACTGCGAAGATCCCGGGAATATTTGTTTCACACTTGTCATCGGTGATTACATAGCCGTTGGCGTTCATCTTGGTTCCGGCGGGCACCAGCTGATTATTGGGCTCGAAGCCCACAAAGATAAACACCCCGTCTGTAGCCAGTTCACGTCGCTCAGCCGTCCTGGTGTCCTGCAATTCCACTCCCGTGACCCCGCTGTCGTCGCCCTTTATTTCCGTCACCACCGCATTCCAGAGAACTTCGATCTTGCAGTCGGCCTTGATGCGCTCCTGCAGAATCATACTGGCCCGCAGGGCATCGCGCCGATGCACCAGGTAGACCTGCCTGGCGAGCTTTGCCAGATAGAGAGCCTCTTCTGCCGCGGTATCCCCTCCACCCACGACCACGACTATTTTATCTCTGAAAAAGAAGCCATCACAGACCCCACAGTAGGAGACCCCCTTGCCGTAGTACTCCAGTTCACCAGGAACCTTCAGTTTGCGGGGCGTTCCACCTGTGGCCACGATAACAGCATGGGTTTTCAGAACAGTGCCGTCGGCCAGCCGCACAGCATGCATCTCCAGACCAGGCTCCACGGCCACGACCTCTTCTGAGCGCACCTCCAGATCGTAGCTCTGGGCGTGCTGCAAGAACTTTTGAGACAGTTCGTAGCCGGTGATGCTCTCAAAGCCGAGGTAATTTTCCACAACATCGGTGACTGCTACCTGACCGCCGGCTACCCCCTTTTCGAAAAGAACGGTCTTCAGTGCAGCCCTCATGGCGTAGACGCCGGCACTCAGTCCCCCCGGGCCACCACCGATAATGACGAGGTCATAGGATTCTTGCTGAGACATACGTTACTCCTTTTTCCACAATTTTCAGACTGTAACCTGCAAAACTAAGTACATTTGCCGTTGGATGCAAGACCAAGATAGCAGAGACGACAAATTTGTAAAATCGCAAAAAAGCAAAAATAGACTGTCACTGTAGAACGAACCTTCCAAAGACAGCAGAGATGAGGTAAGGTTGTCTCAGTAAGAGAATGCAACACAGGAAGCCACATGGATGTAAAGACTCATTTGCGGAAGCACAAAACCACCCCCGATGTTGCCGATTATCGGGGTGATTGTTGAAAGGGTTTTCTGGACGTAAGTTTGCGTCTCAGGATCATCCCCGCGGGCCAGAGTTTCAGTTTTATCTGTGATCCGGAACACGTGGAGAAAATGACCAGGGTCATCGCCCACAACGGCGGGGCTGTAGTCAACAAAAAAATGCTCAGCGGGGGTGTGTTTTTCACAGTGACCAAAAGGCAGGACTTCGTAGACGACATCTAGCCTGGGGGCACTCCTGGACTTCTCGGCCTGACAGAGGCAGGCTGCTGCCAGCCGCCTCAGCCTTTTTCCTGCCCCTTGCTCGCCACCTTGTAGGCAGGCACTGCCATCAGGGTCACCAGGGCCTTGGCCACCAGTTTTTCACCGCTCTCCTGCTGCGCGAAAATCTCCGAGTCTGCCACAAGCACCCTTTTCCCCTCCTTCACTATCCTCGCCTGGCACCTGAGGCGGGGGCCGCTTGCTGGGCGCAGGTAGTTGATCTTGAACTCCATGGTCAGAATCCGATATTCATCAGCTATCACGCTGAAACCGGCATAGCCCGCAGTGTGATCCGCCATGGTGGCCATAACCCCGGCGTGGACAAAGCCGTCCTGCTGAGTGTGCCGCGGCGCAACCTCCAGCTGAGACTCAGCCCATCCTCTGTGCAGCTTGACAAGTTTGATGCCGCAGCTGTGGGGAAAGCCCTGCTGAAATTCCTTCTGCAGGGCGCGAGTTCGTTGCTGATCGAGTTGTTCTTTTCTCATGGAGAATTCGCATCCCACGGGCAAAGATCAACGCAGAAGTTCCCTGACTATGATGCGCCGCTGTATCTCACTGGTTCCCTCATATATGGTACACACCCGCACATCGCGGGCATAGCGCTCCAGCGGGTATTCTTTCATGTAGCCGTAGCCGCCGAGGATCTGCATGGCGTCATAGCAGGCACGATTGGCTGCTTCTGTGGCATACAGTTTGGCCATGGAAGACTCTCTGGCAAACCGTTTGCCCTGATCCTTGCGATGGGCAGCCTGGAGCAGCAACAGCCGGGCTGCCTCCAGTTCGGTGTAGCGGTCCGCCAGCATCCACTGGATTGCCTGATACCTCGCTATTGGATGGCCGAACTGCAAGCGCTCTTTGGCGTAGTCCCTAGCATAATCCATGGCTGCCAGGCCAATTCCCAGGGCCATGGATCCTATGCCAATCCTGCCGCCGCCAAGTTCCGTGAGGGCAATGTGGTAGCCCCTGTTGAGCTCGCCCAGAAGATTTTCTCGCGGCACCCGGCAGTCTTCCATGATCAGTTCATTGGTGGCAGAGCCCACCTGTCCCATCTTCTCCTCATCCTTGCCCACCTTGAAGCCGGCAAATCCAGGCTCCACCAGAAAGGCACTGATTCCCTTGCCTCGCGGCGCTGTCTTGTCAGTGACCGCCCAGATAATGAAAACGCCGGCATAGGCGCCGCTGGTAATGAAAATCTTTCTGCCGTTCAGGACCCAGCCGTCTCCATCAGCTACCGCCGTGGTGCGAATGGCGGCCGCATCCGAGCCAGCCACATCTTCGGTGAGTCCAAAGCCGGCTGCGGCATAGGCGCCGCTGCAGAGTCTGGGAAGATATGTCGATTTTAGCGCTTCACTGCCCACAGATTGAATTATCCCCGCCACCATATTTGTCACCGAGGTGGTGACAGTGGTGGCGGCACAAGCGCGGCCGAGCTCGGTCATAGCAAGACTGAAGGCCACAGTGCTGGCCTCGCTGCCGCCATACTCCTGGCGAATGTTGAGGCCCATGAAGCCAAGTTCCGCCAACTTCTTCAGATTGTCGAGAAAGACCTGCCGCTTTTTGCCCCGGTCCAGCTCTGCTGCCACCGGTTCGAGTTCACTCCTGGCAAATTTCGCTGCTGTTTCCTGCACCATCTTTTCTTCATCAGTCAGTGCAAAAAGCATCACTCCCCCTGCTGGCCCCCCCTTTTGGCGCCTTACATGTTTCGCCTGTACTTGCCTCCCACCGCATCGAGGGCCCTGGTAATCTGGCCCAGACTGCAGTACCTCACCGTTTCCATCAACTCCCCGAAAATGTTGCCTCCTTCGAGGGCCACCCGTTGCAGCCGCTCCAGAGCAGCTGGCGCTTCTTTCTCGTGGCGCTGCTGGAATTGTCGCAAGCGGTCCAGTTGAGATCTCTTCTCCTCCTCAGTGGCTCTGATCAGCTCTACCTGAGCAGTTGTCTGTTCAGCCTCGGCATCAGGATTGCGAAAGGTGTTGACCCCTATTATTGGATATTCACCCGTATGTTTGAGCGTCTCGTAGTAAATGGACTCCTCCTGAATCTTGCTCCGCTGGTAGCCGGTTTCCATTGCTCCGAGAACCCCACCCCGTTCGCTGAGGCGATCAAACTCCGCCAGTACGGCTTCCTCAACGAGATCTGTCAATTCATCAACTATGAAGCTTCCCTGCAAGGGATTCTCGTTTTTGGCCAGACCCCATTCCCTGTTTATTATGAGTTGAATTGCCAGAGCTCTTCTCACTGCCTCGGTGCTCGGCGTGGTAATGGCCTCGTCATAGGCATTGGTGTGCAGACTGTTGCAGTTGTCATAGACGGCGCACAGAGCCTGCAGGGTAGTGCGAATATCGTTGAACTGGATTTCCTGGCTGTGCAGGGATCTGCCCGAGGTCTGAATGTGATATTTGAGCATCTGCGACCTGCTAGAGCCGCCGTACATGTGGCGCATGGCAATGGCCCAGATTCGTCTGGCCACCCGTCCTATCACGGTGTACTCGGGCTCCATGCCATTTGAAAAGAAAAAGGAGAGGTTAGGTGCGAAGCTGTCGATGGCCATGCCCCTGGAAAGGTAATATTCCACGTAGGTGAAGCCGTTGGCCAGGGTGAAGGCCAGCTGGCTGATAGGGTTGGCCCCGGCTTCAGCAATATGGTAGCCAGATATGGATACCGAATAGAAGTTTCTCACCTGGTGTTCAACAAAGTACTGCTGAATATCTCCCATCATCTTGAGGGCGAATTCGATTGAAAAGATGCAGGTGTTCTGGCCCTGGTCCTCCTTGAGGATGTCAGCCTGAACCGTACCCCGCACCGAACTCAGCACTCGAGCACGGATCTGGCGGTATTCCGCTTCGCTGGGTTCCCGGCCCTGTTCTGCCTTGAATTTGTCGACCTGTTGATCTATGGCGGCGTTGAAAAACATTGCCAGAATCATGGGTGCGGGGCCGTTTATGGTCATGGAAACCGAGGTATTGGCAGCGCAGAGGTCGAAGCCGTCATAAAGAATCTTCACATCATCGAGAGTGCAAACGCTCACCCCCGAGGTGCCCACCTTGCCATAAATATCGGGCCGCTCCTCTGGATCGTAGCCATAGAGGGTCACCGAATCGAAAGCAGTGGAGAGTCTCTTGGCCGGGTACTCTCCGGAGAGCAGCTTGAAGCGCCGGTTGGTGCGAGCCGGATCACCCTCGCCAGCAAACATCCGCGTGGGTTCCTCATCAGTTCGTTTGAAAGGAAAAACCCCGGCCGTGTAGGGGAAGTGTCCCGGCAGGTTTTCCCGCCGCAGCCAGCTGTACATCTCGCCAGGATCGGCAAACTTTGGCAGGGCAACCTTGGGAATATTCTGCTGGGACAGGGAAGTAGAATAGAGCGGCACCTGGAATTTCTTGCCCCTCACCTCGTAGCTGAACACCTGCTGACTGTATACTTCTCTGGTCCTGGACCAGTCGTCCAGGAGCTTCTGCGTCTCCTCCTGCAGCTGCGCCTCAGCCCTCTTCACCTCCAGCGCCAGCTTCTGCAGGGCTGCAGCGCCGTCCTTGTCGTCTGCGGCTTCTTCCAGGGCGGCAGCCGCCTCCCGCAAGTGCCACCACTTTCTCACCGTGGCTGCCTGCTGGCGCGTCTGATGATGATACTTCCTCACGGTATCGGCAATTTCCGAAAGATATCTGCTCCGCTCAGGGGGGATAACAATGGTCTTGGAGCTGGAGATCCGTTTCGGCGGCCGAGGCAGACTGGAAGAGAAGCGCACCC
>JAFDGZ010000124.1 GCA_019309045.1 Deltaproteobacteria bacterium
TGTACAAGGTCTCGACCTGGTTTCGCTACACCATAGGACACCATGTGGAGCATATATCTCCCTACCGAAGAGCTGCTGCTGCCTGCAAGGGAATTGCCCGTACGCTACTGAGCACCAGGATACTGGTTTTGCTAAGGGTTTTCCTCCTGGACGTCCTCCTGCAGCTGCGGCTTTTCAGGCAAGATCGTCTCAGGTGGGCCATGCATATGTGTATCTATACCGGCTTCATGCTCTTGCTGCTCATGCACGGCCTGGATAGCTTCCTGACCCCCCTAATTTTTGCAAGCTACCAGCCCACGCTGAACCCGTTCCTTTTCTTGCGGGACTTGTTTGGCATCCTCATATTGCTGGGCGTGGCCATCGCCATATATCGCCGCTTCATCCTCAGGGTCCCACGTCTTTACAGCAACCCGATGGACAAGTATGCCATAGCTATCGTCGCAGTAATCGTCCTGAGCGGCTTCCTCCTGGAAGGAAGCAAGATTAGTTCATACAGCAGATACCAGGACATGGTCCAGGAGTACACCATCCAGGCCGATGAGCAGGAGTCAAAGGCCCTCGAATCATTCTGGATTGAAAATTTCGGGGTAGTTTCTCCCCGACTCAGGGCCCCATTTGAGCCAGCCACCATGGAGCTCGGCCGCGAGGCTCATGAAATGAGCTGTCTGGAGTGCCACTCTCGCCCACAGTGGGCATTCGCCGGCTATTCTGTGGCCTGGGTCCTCAAACCAGTGGCGCTCACTGCCGACCGGCTGTACTTGTCCACACTGCTCTGGTACCTGCACTTTATCTTCTGCCTTGCTGGACTCGCTTATCTACCATTCAGCAAGATGTTTCATATTTTTGCCACTCCCCTGAGCCTCATGGCCAACGCTGTTATGGACACCCAGCAGTCGGATCCTGCCAACCTGACCACCAAGCGTATTCTGGAGCTCGACGCCTGCACTCACTGCGGCGCTTGTAGTTCTGTGTGCGCCGTAGCCGTGGTGCACAACGAGATCCCCAATATCAATATCCTGCCATCTGAAAAAATTGCTTCTATCAGGGCCCTGGCTGCCCAAAAAAAGCTCCAGGAGCAGGAGATCAGGACCGTGCAGGAGGGCCTGTACCTCTGCTCCAATTGCTATCGATGCACTGAGGCCTGTCCAGCCGGAATCGATTTGCAGAACTTGTGGTTCAATGTGAGAGAGACTCTCTTGCTACGAGGATATCCAGAATTTCTACTGCTCTCCCCTCTGTCTGTCTATCGGGGTTTCAGGAAAGAGTCCCTCACCCAAGATCAATACCTGCAGCCCCTGGAACTCGTTAAAAGAGCCGTAACTCTCAACGGAGACCTTAGCGGCAGCCTGCCGCTCGCTCGGGGGGACAATTCTGGCTGGGTTCCCGGTAATGGCGAACTCCAGGATAGACTCAAAGCGTCCCTGCAGGCAAATACCTTCTCGCACTGCTTCCGCTGTGTGACCTGCTCGAATGCCTGCCCCGTGGTGCGCAACTATGTAAGACCGAATGAATCTCTAGGACTGCTGCCCCATCAGATCATGCATGCCGTTGGCATGAGGCTCTGGGACCTGGTATTCGGCTCGAGAATGCTGTGGGATTGCCTTGGTTGCTATCAGTGTCAGGATCACTGTCCCCAGGGAGTGCACGTTGCCGAGGTACTCTATGAGCTCAAATCAGTGGCAATTTCAATGGCTCAAAAAAGAATATCCCTCTAGGAGGACAAGATGAAGTACGCCTTCCAACGCTGCTGTACCACACCCATTTTCCTCAAGCAGTACGAACTTTCCACCAACGCCGTCCTTGAAAAACTTGGGGTGGAAATCGTCGATATCAAGGACATGAGTTGCTGCGGCTATCCTTTGCGAAATTATAATTTCAAAGCCCATGTGCTCTCCTCCGCCAGAAACCTGGCGCTAGCCGAAAGCAGGGGACTCCACCTTCTCACCATGTGCAATTGCTGTTACGGAACCCTGAAGCATGTAGCCCACATGTTGCAGGAAAACGAAAAATTGCAAGAAGAAATCAATGAGCTTCTTGCCAGAGAACAACTGACTTTCCAGGGAAGCATTCAGGCCAGACATCTACTAGAGGTTCTCTATCACGACATCGGCCTCGAGACCCTGAAGAGAAGCGTCGTCCGTACCTTCCAGGGTCTGAAGATCGCTACCCACTACGGCTGTCACCTTCTCAGACCAAGGCACATCATCCAGTTCGACAACCCATTCTCACCACGCAAGTTCGACCAGCTGGTGGAACTCACTGGAGCGGAGAGCATCAACTGGGCAAGCAAGACGGATTGCTGTGGCTCTCCTGTCTGGGGTATCAACGACGAGTTGTCAATGGATCTCACCGCCACCAAACTCAGCAACGCCAAGAAGTCGGGCGCCGATTACCTCTGTGTTGCCTGTGCCTACTGTCAGCTCCAGTTCGACCGGGTTCAGCAGCTGCTGCTTGCCAGAAGAACTGCTGCATGTCGGCTGCCCTCTATTCTCTACCCCCAACTTCTGGGCATGAGCCTGGGCATTGATGAAAAGGTGCTGGGGATGCATATGAACCAGCTGTCCATAGATATGGCAGAGATGTTGTGTGCAAGAATTGGCACTGCTGGCTCGCCTGGACCATGTGTACACGTATGACTTGACCTTGAACCTCTTGTTTGGAGCAGCCCATGCTGGCAAACCGTCTCCCCGCACTCAGGAGGACCGAAAGCGCTGGCCAATCTTTCTTTTGCCAAGATGACATGGCCCTTGTGCAGTATCCTCCCTAGGTGTAAAAGTGTAGTCAGCTAAATGACAACAACCGCTCGTTTACGATTCTACTTTGCAGGATACTACTATGGAGCAACAGGTACAGCTGCTGCCACTTTCAGCCGGAGACCAACTGTGGGCGCACGCCATAGCCATGGAAACAGGCATTCAAGTGGCCTCCTGTTACCAGTGTCTGCGCTGCACCAATAGCTGTCCAGTGAGCACCTTCATGGACATCAAGCCTCACCAGGCAGTCCGGCTGGTTCAATTCGGCCAGAGGGAGAAACTGCTCGAGAGTTCGGCAGTGTGGGTCTGCCTTTCCTGTGAGATGTGCTCTACCTACTGCCCGAACGAAATAGATGTGGCCGGCCTCATGAATCATTTGAAAAACAGTGTAATCTCCAGCGGCAGGAAACCGGCCGAAAAAGAAATAGCCCTTTTCCATGAAATATTCCTGGATGTTTTGCACAAGTACGGTCGGATCAACGATCTGCAACTCATGCAGCGCTACAAGTGGCGGCTGCTCACAGCAGGCAATCTTCCACCTTTGGATGAGGTGAGAAAGGATGTCAAGCTGGGTATGAGCCTGTTTCGCAGAAAACGGCTTCGCTTGCTGCCGGAAAGGAGCCGAGCAGTGAAGGAGATACGGGCCCTCTTGCATCACTATGGCCGCTGAAAGGTACACTCATGAGAGATCTTACTTTCTATCCGGGCTGTGCCCTCCAATCCATGACCTGGGACTACCGGGAATCCATCAGCCACGTGGTGGGCGCTCTCGGACTCAGGCTACTGGAGCTGCCAGACTGGACCTGCTGCGGCGCCACTGCGGCTCACAGTCTAGACGAGCGCATGGCTATATTGCTGCCGGGCCGCAATCTTGCCGTCGCAGAAGCAGAGGGCCGTGATCTGGCGGTAGCTTGCCCCATGTGTTTCAAGCGATTGAGCCTCTGCCGAGAAATGCTCAGACAGAAACGAGCAGATGATCTCTGGTCTCTGCATCTCGATTTTAGCGTTGTCGATCTGGCCCGCTACCTGTCCAGCAAACCCATGCTGCAGAAGATACAGCAGCGGCTGCGATTTCCCCTTACTGGCATGAAAGTCGTTTGCTATTACGGCTGTCAGGTCGTTCGTCCTCCAAAGATCACCGGCTACAGCGACTACGAGAATCCAATGCATCTCGACCATCTTGTCCAGGCAGTCGGCGCTACCCCTTTGGACTGGTCCTTCAAAGGAACCTGCTGCGGTGCCAGTTCCGGCATCGCGCGCAAGGATATCGGCCTTACTCTGGTGGCAAAATTGCTGACCTGGGCACGTGCCACTGGTGCTGACGCCATGGTAGTCTGCTGCCCACTGTGTCAAAACAATCTCGATCTTCTGCAGCCAGAACTTCGCGAGCGACATGGATGGCACTGGCAACTGCCGATTTTTTACTACACCGAGATCCTTGGTGTGGCCTTTGGGCTGCAGGCCATTGTTCCAGGGCTGAAGAGCCACCTCGTGGACCCACAGCCTCTTATTGCCAGGCTTCGCCAGATTTCAACAGAAGACAGAGAGATGATTGCTTCCGGGTAAATTAGAGCTCGAGAGAACACTGTATGTCCAAGCAGAGTCCAAACAGCGCTGTTCTCGTAGTTGGTGCCGGTATCGCCGGTATGCAGGCTGCCCTCGATCTTGCTGCCATGGACCACTTTGTCTATCTGCTGGATTGTTCTCCCAGCATCGGCGGCAACATGGCGCGGCTGGACAAAACCTTCCCCACCAACGATTGCTCCATGTGTATGATCTCACCCAGAATGGTCTCCTGTTCCAGGCATCCAAATATCGAGATCCTCACCTTGGCGGAGCTGGAGGAGCTCGAGGGAGAAGCCGGCCACTTCCAGGCCAGAATAAGGCAACATCCTCGTTATGTGGATCAGGACAGCTGCATCAGCTGCGGAGTGTGTGTGGACAAGTGTCCTAAAAAGGTAAAGAATGAGTATAATGCAGGTTTGGACACCAGGAAGGCAATTTATTTTCTTTATCCACAGGCAATACCCCTGGTACCGCGAATTGATACGAGAAATTGCATTTACTTCGTCAAGGGTAGGTGCCGTGCCTGCGAAAAGTTCTGTCCAACAAAGGCGGTTCGCCTGGATGAGCAGGAACAGCTGCGTGAACTGCAGATAGGGGCGGTCATACTAGCAGGCGGCTATGAACTGGCGCTCGTACCACAGGCCGGCGAGTATGGCCATGGCCGCTATCCCAATGTGGTCACCAATCTGGAGTATGAGCGGTTGCTTTCAGCCACCGGTCCCTTTGCCGGCCACCTCCAGCGGCCATCTGACGGCGCTCCTCCCACGCAAGTTGCCTGGATCCAGTGTGTCGCCTCCAGAGACAGTGCTCGGCAGCGCAATTTCTGCTCTTCGGTCTGCTGCATGGCTGCGGTCAAGCAGGCTCTGCTTACCTGTGAACACCAGCATGGTGCTGCCGCCACCATTTTCTATATGGACATCAGGGCGCAGGGCAAAGACTTCGACCGCTATGTTCTCCGGGCCAGGAACCACTACGGCGTCAAATTCGTCAGGAGCATGCTGTCTCAGGTAATCGAGGATCCCAGGACACACAATCTTCTCCTTGAATACTATGATCGTGACACCTTGCAGCACTGCCAGCAAGAATTCGACCTTGTAGTACTGTCCGCCGGCTTCAAGCCTCACTCCAACTTCCAGCCGCTCATAAGCCGCCTGGGTCTGGAGCAGAACCGCTTTGGTTTTGTGGCCGCAGACCTCGAGGAGCCCGGTTTGACCTCCAGAGATGGAATATTTGTCTGCGGCACCCTTGATGGTCCCAAAGACATTCCCGAAGCGGTGGCTGCCGCCAGTGCTGCAGCAGGCAGCGCCGCTGCTCTGCTGGCGCCCTATCGCCAACACAGGAAAGTCGAGACAGTTCAACGCCCGGAGCGCGATGTCCTTGGAGAAGAACCCCGCATCGGGGTCTTCGTCTGTCATTGCGGGCGAAACATTGCAGGAGTTCTGCCCGTGGACGAGCTCCGCGACTTTGCCGGCAACCTACCCAACGTGGTTGCCACTGAAGATTTTACTTTCAGTTGTGCCACCCAGACTCAGGAACAGATCAGCAGCCTGGTTAGAGAACACCACCTCAACCGTGTGGTAGTTGCCGCCTGTTCTCCCCGGACTCATGAACCACTCTTTCAGGAAACAATCGCCAAGGCCGGACTGAACAAGCACCTCTTCGAAATGGCCAACATTCGTGATCAGTGTGCCTGGGTCCATGCGGATGACAGGGAAGCCGCCGCTGCCAAGGCCAGGAGTTTGATTAAGGCAGCAGTGGCCCGAGCAGCTCTGCTGGAACCGGTTGCAGAGGTGGTTACCCCGGTGGTGCCGCGAGCACTGGTAATCGGCGGCGGTCTGGCAGGAATGACTGCAGCGCTCACCCTGGCTGACCAGGGGATCAATGCCCTTTTGGTGGAAAAAGAGTCCTCACTTGGAGGCGTGGCGCGCCTTATACACCACACCCTGGAGGGCTACTCTCCGAAAAGATTGGCTGATCGGCTTGCTGCGCGAGTCAGAACGCACCG
>JAFDGZ010000125.1 GCA_019309045.1 Deltaproteobacteria bacterium
AAGGCCCTGTTTCTTGAAGCCCCGCCAAGCCGCTGCACAGGTGGCCATAATCTTCACGAACCAGTCTCATGCCACTGTCACCATGACATTGACCCTGTGGAGATTAATACTCGGAGGTGAGAGGCCAAGCTGCAAATAATTCCTTGCTTGCCGGTTTTCCAAAATAGTCTTCGCATCGATCAGAAAGAAGATGTAACCTTTATAGCTAGCAGCTTTTCAACTATCCGTGCTGCTCAACCACACGTACTGATATGGACCCAATGTGAGAGTGCCGGTTTTCATATTTTCCCTGGTAAGCAGATCCAGCATCTTGTCCGGCACATCAAAGTCAGCTAGAGAAAGTTGCACACTTGCGGCAGAAACGTTGGTCAAAGCATAGATCGTTTGCTTCTTTGAGGATCTTCTTATGGCAAACAGTCTCTCATCAAGATCCAGAATTTCAAATGATGCATTGGGATGAAAAGCCTCCTGCCCTTTCCTGGTTTTGATCATGTGTATGTAAGGGAAAAAAACCTTTGCCCGGAAAGAGCCTGGATCATTCAGCTCGGAAAGCACCGTGGCAACATCGAGTTTTTCTCTGTTGATTGTTCTGGCCCTGCCCGTCTGCTTCACCCCTGCCAACCAGTTTCGCGAACCCAGAAGACTGTGTATATAAGTGGCCGGCATTCCAGGGAGCACATACTGAATGGCCTGGGAAGCCAGAAATTTCTCAGCTGCAGTGGATTGAGCGTCAGCCAGAATTGCATCAACATAGGTGATGTTCAGCTCATATGGACTGTCCGAGCCATCCGGGTTTCTCTTGTATGACACCTGGCCGCCGTTGGCCTTTACTACCTCAATCAGCTCATCGATCTCCTCCGGAGGCAGTATTCCCTCGAGGGGACGTACACCAATGCCATCGTGCGATGCAGTGAAATTGAAAAAGGTATTGCTGTCAGACTGGAGATGAAGGCCTCTGGCCCATTCAGTCAGCGAGGTGGCATCACCCTTCACGAAGGAGTAGAAGAGCAGTGGCGGCAAGGTAAAATTGTAGACCATCTGGGCTTCATCGTGACCATTGCCGAAATAGCTGATGTTCTCCTCGTGTGGCACATTGGTTTCTGTGAGAATGATAACCTCGGGTGCAACCAGGTCGAGTATGGCCCGAAACAGCTTGACCATGTCGTGTGTCTGTTTCAGGTGAATACAGCTGGTGCCGATTTCCTTCCAGAGGTAGGCGATTGCATCCAGTCTGAGTATGGTGGCACCCTGCTGGACATAAAAAAGAAGCACTTCTATCATTTTCTCGAGCACGTTGAGGCTTCTGAAATTAAAATCAATCTGATCTGCGCTGAAGGTTGTCCACAAATAGACGGTGCTGCCGTCGTGTTTCTTGTATTTACTCAAGAGGGGCAGTGATCTGGGCCGTACTACCTGGGACAAATCTGTTTCCGGGTCTACTTCGATAGCAAAATCTTCGTAGCCCTCTTTGCCGGCCAGGTAATTTTGAAACCATTCACTCTTCGAGGAGAAATGGTTGACCACGTAATCGAACATCAGTTGAAAATCGCCACCAATGGCAGCCACATCCTCCCAGGAGCCCAGCTCAGGATTGATGGCGAAGAAATCCATCACTGAAAAACCATCATCTGAGGAATAGGGGAAAAAGGGCAGGAAGTGAATGGTGGAGATGGCCTCCTTCAGGTGGCTGCTGGCAAAATTGTGAAGAGTAACCAGGGGCCGCTCCCCTTCCCTTTTCAAGGTATCGCCATAGGTAATCAAAACCACATCCCTTTCAGAAAAATAACCCTTTTTCTTGCTTTCCCGGACCGGAAATTTTTCGATCAACGGCACAATTCTCTCAAAGGCCAGCTCCCCTTTCTTGCTGCCGTAGATCCTTATGAGAATAGCCCTAACTGTTTCCAAGTCAGCCATTGTCCATCTCCATTCTCGCAGATTGTTATCATGATCTTCTTCTGTATCTGCCTCGCTCTCTCTGCAGGGCAAGCACCACTTTCTGCCTGCTCCGGGTAAAGCAGATCAACTGCTCAACCTGCCACGAACTGCACTTGCCAGCAGAGCAACCAGACTTGCTCATCCTGCCAGGCAACAGCAGGTTGCCGCATGCCAGAACACCACCTCCTTCTGGCGCAGCATTGTAGCCGAATCGCAGCTACTTGAACAGAGATGGTTCTGAAGGTGGCAGGCCATTTCTCTGGCGGCCTCTCATTACAATTCTCCCCGGCACTATTTCAGTGGGAAAAGCAGAGGCACCACAAGTAAAGTGACAACCAGGGCCAGAACCTGCAGAGGCACACCTATCTTTATGAAATCATCAAATTTATATCCTCCTGGACCGAGCACCAGGGTATTCACCGGAGAGGCCATAGGGGTTGCAAAGGCTGTTGAGGCGGCCAGGGCCACTGTCATCAGAAAAGGATATGGAGAAACCCCTGCCTCCATTGCAGTTCCGAAAGCTATGGGGGCAACCAGTACAGTGGTAGCAGTATTGGAAATAAACTGACTGAATACTGAAGTAACAATGAACAAACCCGCCATCAGGGCCAGGGGGCCAGAGTCACCCAGCATGCTGGTAAGGCTGGTGACAATGAGCTCTACGCCCCCTGTCTGCTCCAAAACTGTGGCCATGGGCAGCATGCCGGCGATCAGTACCAGGCTCTCCCAGTTCACCGCCCTGTAGGCGTCCTTCATGTTGACACAGCCGAGCAGCACCATGGCCAGCGCTGCCAGCAAAACCGCAGTTACTGCAGCCACAATTTTGAAAGTCATCAACAGCATCATAACCAGAGTTACTGCCAGGGCCCACGGAGCTTTGCTGCGATTAGGGGCAACCTCAGCCATCTCTGCAGGGAGATTCAAGACAAGAAAGTCCTTCTGCTTCCCCTGCAAGAGATCAATATGACTCCAGCCACCGCCAATCAGAAGCGAATCCCCGAAAGCAAGGGGAGTTTCAAGCAAGTCTTCCTTTAACGGCTTGCCCTGGCGCAATGCCGCAAGAACGGACAAGCCGAATCGCTCGCGAAAGCGGGCTTCACTTATTGTCTTGCCGATCAGTTCGGATCTTGGCGCCACCAGCACTTCCACCAACCCGAGCTCTCGAGCCGCAACCTTGCTGTGCCTCTGGTCTATCTCCAGCTTCTCCAATTCCTCTGCTTTCAGCAGCCTCTCTATATTTTCATCTGCTCCAACGGCGTAGAGAATGTCTCCTGCTCGGAACTCAGTGTTGATATGGACGGGCTTTACCGACCTGGGACGAGTCTGCTGCCGTTCCACCCCGAGCACTGTGACGCCGTATCTGGTTCGCAGCTTGGCCTGGCCCACAGTCCTGCCTTCAAGGGGAGAACCGGCCCACACGCGCAAGCGGTGCAACTGACGTGCAATGCTGTAAATTTCGGCGAGGTCCTTCAAAGAGAGACGATCTCTCGCCTCTCCCGCCGCCCCTTCCTCCCGGGGAAGCAGACGCCGCCCGTATAGCATCATGTAGCCAATGCCAACAAGCAAAACGAGCAGACCAATGGGAGTAAAGTCGAAAAAACTGAATGAATCTAGACCCTCCCTGGTCAACTGGGTGCTGACCACCAGGTTGGGAGGGGTGCCGATCAGGGTCAACATGCCGCCAATAAGCGAGGCAAAAGCCATGGGCATCATCAGCCGGGACGGGCTCGAGCCTGCCTTGGCTGCCAGATTGAGGGCAACCGGTATAAATATGGCTACAGCCCCTGTAGAGCTCATAAAGGCGGATAGGCCAGCCACCACCAGCATCAACAGAATTAACAGGCGGCTTTCACTGGATCCGGCCACATGCATCAGCCATTCCCCAATGGCGTATGCCACACCTGTCTGAAAAAGACCCTCCCCCACCACAAATAAACCAGCAATCAACAATACCACCGGATCACCGAAACCAGCCAGGGCAGCAGTGGGCGACAGCAAGCCACTGAGTATCAGAGCCAGTATCACCATAATGGCCACCACATCCAGGCGTAACAGGCCGCTGGCAAAGAGAATTATGGTAATCAACAGCAGACAAAAAACAAAGAGAATTTCCCCGGTCATTCAGTTTCCCCAGGTGCTTTAAAAGTGGTGAGGTGCCGACTTGTTGGAGAGGATCAGATCAAGAGGCAATTTAATTGCTACGTTACTCCAATAATGCAGCTCGTCAATCAACAGCAAGCGCCATGTTGGCTGCTCTCCGCTGCTCATGTGGAAAGGGCGGCGTCAATTATTGCCTGTGCTTCCGCCTGAATTCTCTGCAGATGCTCCTTCCCTTTAAAGCTCTCAGCATAGAGTTTGTAAACGTCTTCAGTGCCTGATGGTCGGGCGGCAAACCAGCCATTCTCAGCTACCACTTTGAGGCCGCCGATTGGAGCGTCGTTTCCAGGAGCTCTGGTGAGCTTGGCAATGATAGGCTCTCCAGCAAGTTGCTGCGCGGTAACCATATCAGGAGACAATTTCTTCAGAACTTCCTTTTGTTGGACCGTTGCTGGCGCATCAATACGTTCATACACAGGGCTGCCCAGCTCATCTGCGAGATCTTTGTAGTGCTCCCCCGGATCTCTGCCTGTTGCCGCCGTGATCTCGCAGGCAAGCAGATCCATGATGATTCCATCCTTGTCAGTGGTCCAGACCTTGCCGTCTTTTCTCAAGAAAGAGGCCCCGGCGCTTTCTTCACCGGCAAAGCCGTAACTGCCGTGCAGCAGACCATCCACAAACCATTTGAAGCCCACTGGCACTTCGGAGAGCCTTCGTCCCAGTTGGAGGCACACTCGATCTATTATAGAACTGGATACCACAGTCTTGCCCACTGCTGCATCTGTTTGCCATTCAGGCCGATTTTGAAACAGGTATCTCACTGCCACCGCAAGATAGTGATTGGGGTTCATCAGACCCGCACTTCTGGTCACAATCCCGTGGCGGTCGCAGTCTGCGTCATTGCCGAAAGCGATGTCGAAGTTGTCTTTCAGTTGAATCAAACCGGCCATGGCGTACTGGGACGAGCAGTCCATGCGAATCTTGCCATCCTTGTCCACTGTCATGAAGGCAAAGGTCGGATCAACGCTACTGTTCACCACCTCGATGGCAAGATTGTACCTTTCGGCAATGGGCTCCCAGTAATTAACAGCGGAACCGCCCAGAGGATCCACACCTATCTTGATCCCCTCGGCGGCAATGATCTCAATATCGATGATATTTGCCAGATCGGCGACATACGGCCCGATGAAATCACACTCGCTGGTGGTATCTGCCTTCAGCGCTCTCTCAAAAGGCAGCCGTTTGACTTCCCTCAGTTTGCCAGCCAGTATCTCGTTGGCTCTCTTCTCAATAGCTGTCGTGGTTCTAGTATCTGCAGGACCGCCCTCTGGGGGGTTGTACTTGAACCCCCCGTCCGCAGGAGGGTTGTGGGAAGGTGTAATAACGACACCATCGGCGAGTCCACTTTTCTTGCTGCGGTTGTAGGTCAGGATGGCATGAGAAATAACCGGAGTGGGTGTGTAGCCAAAGTTCTCCTGGATCATTGCCCTCACCCCGTTCGCCGCAAAGACCTCGAGTCCACTGGCCAATGCAGGCTCAGAAAGAGCATGGGTGTCCATTCCAATGAAAAGAGGTCCAGTGATGCCCTGCGCTCTTCTGAGTTCACAGATGGCCTGGCTGATTGCCAGTACGTGGTCTTCGTTGAAGCTGTTTCGCAGAGCAGAGCCTCTGTGGCCTGAAGTGCCAAAGGAAGCTCTCTGTTCGGGTTCCGAAACATCAGGCTTGTGAGTGTAGTAGGCGGAAACAAGCCTGGGAATATTTTCAAGCATAGATCGGGGCGCCGGTTTTCCGGCAAGCTCGTGTACCACTTTCTTTCATCCTCCAAGATTCCAATGACCTGGCTGGCCCCAGGTTGACAAAGCAGCTGGCCATGCGGCAAAGATTGGGACACTCGAGCTGATTGAGCCCGATGGAAATGTGTCCACTTGCTCTTGCAGGGCTCTCCCTGTTCCTTCTACGACGGTCCGGCTCGACTGATGTCTTCGGAGACGTCTTCTGCAAACTGTTTGAAATTTTCCGCAAACATGGAGGCCAGCTTTTTCGCCTGCTCGTCGTAGGCCGCCTTATCCTGCCAGGTGTTGCGCGGCTGCA
>JAFDGZ010000126.1 GCA_019309045.1 Deltaproteobacteria bacterium
TTCGTGATCGCTGCCGTCAATGTAGTCTTGCCATGATCTATGTGCCCTATCGTTCCTATGTTGATGTGCGGCTTCGTCCTCTCAAACTTCTTCTTCGCCATGGCGGTTCCTCCTGCGCAAGTTTAGAGCTCGACAAACATATGAAACAACAACGTCTCTTCCCAGAGAAGATGGAGCCCACGACCGGGCTTGAACCGGTGAACCTCTTCCTTACCAAGGAAGTGCTCTACCAACTGAGCTACGTGGGCTCGGGTATGGGCACTATGATGAACGGACCGGGTGTACGCCTCGGGTCGGCATGAGTCAGACCCGCAATGTGGCAACCTTTCGCCAGATGAGTATTGAGAGAAAGGTGTAGTGCCTAGCGATAATGGTCCGTCGCCACTATCTCCTACGTATTCCTTTGCTGGTGGAGAGGGGAGGATTCGAACCTCCGAAGGCTGCGCCGGCAGATTTACAGTCTGCTCCCTTTGACCGCTCGGGAACCTCTCCTCGCCCTGAAGCCTCCTCCCGGAGGCCGGCATTCGTTTCATCAGCAAAAACCCTGGAGCTGGCGATGGGATTCGAACCCGCAACCTGCTGATTACAAATCAGCTGCTCTACCATTGAGCTACGCCAGCGAATCAAACCTTTATAAATCACAAAAAAATAAAAATCAAGTAAAAATATTCGGCTGTTTGGCTATTTTTTTCAGTTTTGTGACACAGGCCATAGAGACAGCAGAGCCAGCACTGTGATATTCCAGGCAGCGCCGCTGGCGCCCAACCTTCGCCAGGACCTTCTCATTTCTGCCGGCACCATGTCTCAGGATCAACTTCAGGGCAGCTGCTTGCAGCAGGCAGCAGTTTATTTCTTGGCAAACAGCAGGCGCCAGAGGAGAATGACCACTCCGGTGCTGATGGCCGAATCGGCCACATTGAAGGCTGGCCAGTGAAGCCCTCGGTAGTGGAGGTCAATAAAATCTATTACTTCTCCCAGCCTCAACCTGTCTACCACATTGCCGAGCGCTCCACCAAAAATCAGTGCCAGCGCCACACATTCTATCTTCTGGCCGGCCCGCAGCCCCCGAGCAAGCCACAACACCATGCTCATTGCAGCCAGGGACACCCCCAGGAAGAAAAGGGTCCGCAAAACAGACGCCTTGCCAGCCAGCAGGCCAAAGGCAGCACCGGTATTGTGGACTCTGGTCAAATTGAACAGACCGTCCAGCACAGGGACCACCTGGTGCATGTACAGGGTAGCACTTACCAGCGCCTTGCTTGTCTGATCCAGCAGCAGCACGCTCGCAGCCACCACGCCGAACAGTGTAGGGAAATATTTCAAGATCATCCACCTTGACTCTGCACAATAGCCTGCAGCTCTGTCAGGCAGCGGCTGCATATTCCCTGATGTTCGGGATATGTGCCAACACTCTCATCATGGATCCAGCAGCGGCTGCATTTCTCCGCCCTGGCCGGAGTCACTCTGATGACCAGGCCGGGCACATCCACCGACCGGGTCCCATCTTGCACCTCTTCATAGTCTCTGAGTATCAACTTGGACACGATGAAAATGTGGTGCAAGCCCTGGCCCTGACTCTCGAGCAGTTCCCTGAGCGGTTTGCTAACCCCCAGGGTCACCTCGGCATCCAGGGAATGCCCCAGGGTCTTCTGTTGTCTGGCAGCCTCCAGACAGCGATTCACTTCTGAGCGAATCTCCAGAATACGACGCCACTGTTCTGCCAGGTCGGCGTCTTCGTATGCGGCCCGGGGTTCGGGAAGCTGCTCCAGATGTACGCTCTCTTTCTTGTCTGGAAATTCAGGCAAGTGCTCCCAGACTTCCTCTGCAGTAATTGCCAGAATGGGTGCCATGAGGCGCACCAGGCAGACTGCCACTTCGAACAGAGCGGTCTGGGCTGAACGCCGCTTGCCAGAGTCGGGCGCAGAAACATACAGCCTGTCTTTCAGCACATCGAGATAAAAAGAACTGAGATCCACCGTGCAAAAGTTATGAATGGCGTGATATATCTTGTGAAATTCGAAGCGCTCGTAAGCACCACGGACTGTGCGAATCAGCTGTTGCAGCTGATGCAGGGCCCAGCGGTCCAGAGGCTCCATGGATTCCCAGGACACGGCGTGCTGCCGGGGGTCAAAGTCATAGAGGTTGCCCAGGAGAAATCTGCAGGTGTTGCGAATGCGGCGATAGGCCTCTGACAGTCTCTTGAGGATCTCAGCAGAGATGCGAATGTCATCGCGATAGTCTTCAGCTGCCACCCAGAGCCTGAGAATCTCGGCACCATATTTCTTGATGACTTCATCTGGCACAATAACGTTCCCCAGCGACTTGGACATCTTGCGGCCCTGGCCGTCCACCACGTAGCCGTGAGTCAAGACCGCCCTGTATGGAGCATGTTCTCGGGTTCCTACTGCAGCAAGAAGAGAACTGTGAAACCAGCCCCGGTGTTGATCGCTGCCCTCCAGATAGAGATCAGCTGGTGAGTGCAGGTCCTCTCTCTTCTCCAGCACTGCTGCATAGCTCACCCCGGAGTCGAACCAGACGTCCAGGATGTCCATTTCTTTCGAGAAACTGGTGCCGCCGCAACTGGCGCAGGCAGTCCCTGGCGGCACAAGGGCTGCGGCTTCTTCGGCAAACCAGATGTCAGCCCCTTCCCGGGCGAACCGCTGGGCCACATGTTCCAGGACCTCGGCAGTAGCCAGGATCTCGCCGCATTCATCACAATAAAAGAGGGTGATGGGAACCCCCCAGGCCCGCTGTCTGGAAATACACCAGTCCGGGCGGCTGGCGATCATGCCGTAGATGCGCTCCTCACCCCAGCTCGGTATCCACTGGACCTCGTTTCTGATGGCCTGCAGGGCCTTGTCCCTGAGCCCATTTGCTTCCATGCTGATGAACCACTGTTCAGTAGCGCGGAAAATTACCGGATTCCGACAGCGCCAGCAGTGTGGGTAGGAATGGACCAGGCTCTCCTGGCAGAGAAGGCTGCCGCTCTGAGCAAGTTTGTCGGTCACTGCCTGATTGGCCTCAAAGACGAATTGCCCCGCAAAAAATGGCACATCCTCGGTGAAACGACCATCGTCATCGAGCGGTGAGTAAATATCCAGACCGTATTTGACGCCGGTTTCGAAGTCCTCTCTGCCGTGGCCCGGAGCAGTGTGCACGCAGCCGGTGCCAACATCCAGGGTCACATATGAGCCAAAAACAATGATGGAATCACGCTCCAGGAAAGGATGCCGGCACTTGCATCCCTCGAACTCCCTGGCAGCAAGACGGCCCACGACTTCATAGTCGGATACTGCGGCCTTTGCCATGACTGCCTCTACAAGCGCCTCTGCCATGATCCAGAATTCATCCCGGATGGCCACCACGCTATAGACGAAATCCGGATGCAGGGCTATGGCCAGGTTGGCCGGAATAGTCCAGGGAGTGGTGGTCCAGATGAGCACGTAGCCTTTCCTGCCGGTGGTCTCCGGCACCAGGGTGCTCAGGTCGGTAACCAGTGGGAATTTCACATAGATGGATGGTGACTCGTGTTCATGATATTCTACTTCTGCTTCAGCGAGGGCTGTCTGGCAGGAGGTGCACCAGTAAATGGGTTTCTTGCTGCGGTAGACGCTTCCCTGCACGATGAATTTGCCCAGCTCTCGGGCAATGGTTGCCTCATAGTCATAGGACATTGTCAGATATGGCTGCTGCCAGTCTCCCACCACTCCCAGTCGTTTGAATTCTTCCCTTTGAATGTCGATGAACTTCTCGGCATACTTGCGGCAGCGTTTGCGCAATTCGAGCTGGCTCATCGTCAGTTTGCGCGCACCCAGCTCTTTCTCCACCTGGTGTTCTATGGGCAGGCCGTGGCAGTCCCACCCCGGCACATAGACGCTGTTGAAGCCAGACATTTGTCGGGAGCGCACAATCATGTCCTTGAGAATCTTGTTGAGAGCAGTGCCAAGGTGGATGTGGCCATTGGCATAGGGGGGGCCGTCGTGCAGGACGTAGCGGGGCCTGTCCTTGCTCTCTTCTCGAAGTCTGCCATACAGGTCCATGGCATCCCACCTTTGCAAGATTGCCGGCTCTCGCTGGGCCAGATTGGCCTTCATGGGGAAAGCTGTCTTCGGCAAATTGAGCGTTTTTCTGTAATCCATCTGTCACTCCCAGAACTTCCTGTACTGCCCTGTTTATAATAAAAACGATAAGTTATGGAAATTATCACACCAGTGTCCATTGTCAAGAGAAAATCCCGCCACGGAGAGTTCCTGGCCTGTTGCCCGGCGATCGCACGGCTGTCAGCGGCAGTTCCTGATTTGACAGATTTACAGGCTGCTGAGTTCTCTCGGCTCAATAATCACTGGGAAAGAGAGACAGCGTCTTTTTCCAGGCGGCCATCTCCTGTCATGAAAGGTAGAAGAGTGGGCTCGGGCAGATTTTTCGTGCTCAGTCTGAAAAGCAACTGCAGCACAGAGTTGCTCTTGATCCCCAGATTTGTGGCCAGTATGATCCGTCTGAGGGTACTGCGAGTGATTTTCACCTCCTGGCCGCTGGTGTAGCTCCTCTTGTTGTTTATATTTCGCAGGGTAAAAATCGCCATGCCCACGGCCCAGGCGCAGAAGCGGCGTATGCCTGTTTCGTGTCTGGGTATGAGCAGGGTGTAGTTCAACGCCTGCTGGAGATGGTAGCAAGCAATGCCAATCAATTCCGCCACTCCATTGCCAAAAGCCTTCTGGTGCTCGGACTCGCAAAGATCAGCCAGATCAAAGCCGAAATGCAAGAACACATCCTTTGGCAGCCAGCAGGCTCCTCCGCGCCTGTCATCCCAGACATCTTTGAGAATATTTGTCATCTGGAGTCCCTGGCCAAAAGATGGCGCCAGACTCAGAAGCCGCTGGCGCTGACGGTCGATCTCTGGCGAGTAGGCGCAGAAAAGTTCTGTGAGCATCTCGCCAACCACACCCGCCACATGATAACAGTAACTGTTGAGCTCGGAGAGGTTCTCGAGGCCGTTACAGTTTTTTATTTCCTGGAACCTGGCCATGCCAGCTGACATTATGCTGACGCAGCGCTTGAGTGCTCTCTGCTGGCGGGGCGAGAAACTGTGCGTCTCCTTGACAACACGAGGGGCGCAGCGGATCAGCTCTTTCTCGGGGGGCAGGGTCTTGCTGCCGAGCAGAGGGTAGAGAGCCGAAGCGAACTCCCGAGCCGACGCCTTGTTGTGGAGCACGCCGTTGAACTGCTGGAAAAAGAAGCGCTTCTGGTCGATGCTCAGATTTGCCTCGTCCTCAATGGTGTCCACAATACGGCAGAGCAGATAGGCATTGCCCACAACGTCTCGCAGTCTTGCAGGCAACTCTGGAATGGTGAGGGCAAAAGAGCGAGACACACCGAGCAGCATGTCCTCCCGGGAGTAGAATTCACTTTGCTGCATATCTCTGCTGTCATGCACCTGTGTCATCCTCCCCGAGACAAACTCCGGCCGCCAGCTGAGTCAACTGCCATGGCATGGCTCAGGCCTCTTCTCTGCCGCCTCAGGTCCAAGCTCTTCTCCTTCTCCAATAGCGGTCGAGGGAAAGAAGATGCTTCCAGGGCAGGGGCAACTTGATAATTCAATTAAATTACAGGATAGCAAGTGGAGTTGCAAGAATAAACGCCCATAAAAAAACCCACACCCCTGCAAGGGTGTGGGTCTCCGGGTAAAGCTGCCACTACATCATGCCGTTCATACCACCCATGCCGCCTCCTCCTGGGGGCATTGCTGGCATCTGTTCTTTTTCTTCAGGTTTTTCCGCCACCATGGCCTCGGTGGTGAGCAGCAGCGAGGCGACGCTCGCCGCATTCTGCAGGGCAAAACGCACCACCTTGGTGGGATCGATCACCCCTGCGGCGGTCAGATCCTCATATTCCTCGGCCTCCGCATTGAAGCCAAAGGCTCCCTGCTCGCCCTTGAGCCGCTCCACTACCACAGAACCCTCATAACCAGCATTGTTGGCAATCTGCCGCACCGGCTCCTCCAGGGACCGCTT
>JAFDGZ010000127.1 GCA_019309045.1 Deltaproteobacteria bacterium
CACTGTACCATTGCTATTTTCGTCAAAATCGGCCAGGGCTAGATTGTCCACTTTATTGCCGCCTTCGAAGACTTCGGCACCGGTCACGTCGGCAAGGTTTGAGGTGAGAACCGTAGCCCAGGTGAGCTCCTTGTCAGTATCATTGTTCCAGGGTTCCTTGATGGCATAGTAGGATTGCTGGGAAGTGTCATCCACGTCATCCCGATTCATGAAGCGTCCGGTACCAAAATAGACCCAGACGTGGCCTTCGCCATCTCGCGCTATGGCAGGCGCTGCGCTCACTGGTTGGTCCACATCGATGAGGGTGCTGTTCCCCGTCCAGTTACCCGGGTCAGTGTCGTCAGCCAATACGATCCTGCGCAGCTTGCCGACCCAACTGGATCCGGATTCAGCAACCGTTCCATAGTAGATAACATCCGTCTTGTAGTCGAGATCCAGGTCTACCGATACCAGGTCGGAGATATAGGAATTATTGTCAGGAAGAACCTGAAAGGGAGTTCCGCCCACCGCATGAACTGCACCTGATTGATCCTTGAGCACACGATTCTGGGCCAACTCTCCAAGGTCTATCATGTAGATCTTGCCATGCTGACCGCTGCTTACATATTCGAGTGCAGTACTATCAGGACCTGAGGCTCCGATAGGTCCTGAGCCGAGAACCAGGTACCATTTATTGGGAGTGGCTGGATCTGTGGTGCTTTTCATGACCGCCACAGTTGGATAGCTGGTCGTGAAGCCGAGACCATCGAAAGTAATTTCAGCCAGTACCTCGGGGGGTGACTCCGGATCAGTGATATCGAGAACGAAATAGGCTGATTTCATTGTTACGTCCGTAGTCGCGTCAAAGGTACCGTCGTGGTCTTTGTCCGTGCCGATCATGCCGCCGCCCAGTCTCATGCCGCTTACAAGAATGGTTCCCCAGCCGTATGGGTGCTTGTCATTTGCAGGATCCGAGGTGTTGTAATTGAAGATCTTGGCATCGAAGACGCGCGGCTTGAGATCCACGTAGTAAATATGGGCATAGTTGGGGTCAGTCAACCAGTAGAGATGCGGTAGCAGGTTCAGGGGCACATAGGCCCACATTTCAGTGCCCAGGGGAAATTCAGTCTCACAGTTGGGAGCGGTGCAGCCAGGACTCTTCAAGTCGAAGCGCTTGTTGAAGGCATCATAGAAGCCCCCGTTAAAGGCATGCAGCATGCCGTCATTGCCGCCCACATAAACTACGCTGCGCCTTCTCCTGTATTTGGAATAAAAGACCCGATAGGTGTCATCCCTGTAGAGCAAATCATAATTTTCTGCTGGACGCCCCACCACTGTTGGAGTGGAATGAACAATGTCACCCAGCCGGTTTCTCATGGTGGGGATATTGGATGAAGTTCCAACTGCTTCAGATCCCTGGTCCTCCCCTCTGATGAAATTGATCACTCTTTCTGACTGCTTGCTGAGAAAGGCTGCATAGTCCGCGGTTATAATGCCGGGTGGAGGGGATAGAGAGCTAAATTCAAAGGGCGTAAACAAGTGGAGATAAGGGCCTATTGTTGCTTTGTTGGCAACAGTGAATGGGATCTGCTCACTGCCGTCTGCTTCTGCCACCATATCACCGTCGCTGTCTACAAAGGTGAATAGATACCTCCTGTGTTCCAGGGCATCATATGCAGATCTCTGAGTGGTGGTCACAAGCGCCGGATCATTCAGCCAAGTATTTGAAGACCAGAGATAATGTATGCTATTCAATGTTACAGGTGTGCCACGCTCGCTGTCGTCGAGGACACCGTTGCCGTTAGAATCAGTGAATTCTCCTGGCTCCAGTTTGCCATTGCCGTTGCTGTCTGTGAACATGTAGACATCCGTTCCATCGAAGATGACAATCTTGTCAGTGGTAGGATCCAGGGTTCTGTTGCTGTTGGTATCTTCCCTCATGTTGCCATAGCTGTCCACAAAGAGAGCGTGAACCTCTCCCACCCAGGCGACCTCTTTGGTCTCGGCGTTGTTGCAATTTGAGTCGTTGTAGTAAGGGTAGAAGATTGACTGGTATACAGCACCTTCGCCAGCCCGGGTGTTGGAGATTACTGAGGCCGCGGTTCCTGAACTTGCCCTCTTGAGAATATCAGTGAATGCCTTGCTGAGGCCGTCCACCAGTTTCTTGGGTTCAGTAGCCAGCACATAATTGTCAGGCTCACCGTCGCCGTTGGCATCCCACTCTGATGCTAAATTAGGTTCATAAGCATTGCCGTCGCTGTTGGTATCGTTGAAATCCTGCTCCACAAAGCCGCCATATTTTCCCGTCAGCCAGAGCATGTTCATTTGACCGGTGAGTGGAGTGGCATTGTACTCCTGGGTGTCGATCATAAAAGTTGTTACCGTCTGCCTGTTCTGCAGGAGTGGCCGGATATCCTGGGTATTGGCATAATACGCCAGGCCTGCCACGTAGTATGAATTCTCCTTCGGGGGATATGGGCAGGTGCCCATGATTTCCCCGAGTCCGGGTATGATCTTGTCAGTGGAACTCATATCACAGTCCGCTGCGGTGCAGCCCACGCACTGACTGGTGCCGGTCAGCCCTTCCAGGTCGCCCACGGTGTTGGTAAGGTTTGTGACATTTATATCGGGGTCAGCGTTGGACGGTTCACCCCAGTCATAGCCCGAACCGCTATCATTCAGGTTTCTGCCATTGAAGGTAGAGTTGGTAAAAAAGGTGCCGGGCAGCTGCTTGTCATTCCAGGGGTTGGCATCGTTTATGCCCACTATATAGTTTTTCTGACACCAGTATTGAATGGGATCTTCCCACACGGTGACTACAGGGAAGCCATCCTTGGCTCCTGCAGGCATTGGCTGAATACCGGCAGCGCTTAGGTCGCCGTCGATATACTCTGGAGTAGGCCCTCGATTTTTATAATAATTCAGACACTCGTAGAAAAGCTCCCCCACAGGATCGTAGGATTTGTAGCCATTGGCGCCGAACTTGTTGAGGTAGTTGATAACGCCGCTCTGACCCTCCGGTGCACCTTCTGGGTTGGCAATGAATATGCCATCAGTACCATACTCCTTTTTGGTGTTGGCTGTACCGTCAGGTAGAGTAGGGCCCACATATTTCATATTTGCCCTGAGTACGCCACCATCTCTGGCGTGCGTATTATCTAGAGCATAGCCCATCAGGGCAAAGCGCATCTTGCTGGCATTTCTCTGGATCAATCCTTCCGGTTTGTAGTAGCCGCCATAATCTACACAGTTCTCTTCAAGGCCCTGGGACGGATCGCACACCTTTACCCTGACATTTAGATTCTGGGCCAGATTGTGGGAATCCATGTGGCTGGCACCGTTACGTTCAGTGCCCACATCAAACTGGTAGCCGTGATTGTAAATGAAAATCTCACTGCTGGAAAAGGGAGTGACTGTGCTCGGATCAACATTATCAGAAGAACTCAGGTACTTTATGGGATACCAGCTGTGGCCATAACTGAGCCCCATGTTTGCTCTTTGCAGGACGGTTTCACTGGTATTGTCAACCACTCGATTTCCTCCGGTGAGGGCCCAGCGAAATTCATCGATAGCAGTCATGGTAGCCCAGTTGAGAAAATTCCCTGACCATTTGCTGCTGCACTCGTGGTGGGTGTTGATCACCAGGCCATCGGGTACGAAGCGTCCTGCGGAATAGGTGTAGCATTTGTTGGGATCAAATATGCCAACATACTCTTTATCCCTGAAGTAGCATATGCCAACGCTGCCGCCGTCCCGGTCCACCCTGCCGCCGCAATCAAGGGCGTCTGTGGTATCACCGTCGCCGTTGGCGTCATTAGGTTGATCATTATAGGCAGCGCCCTGCATGGGAGTCTCAATAGAGAGGTTGAGAAGGACGTTGGCATCCGCCCCTCGCAAAACGAAAGGCGGCGTAGCGCTATAGTCAGACATGGAAGCAAAGCATGGTACAGTGAGTGCAGACATGGCCGCCAGAGCGAGGAGTGCTATAAAGAGGCCACTTTTTTTCATGGTGAGTTCCTTCCTGTTACGCTTCTGTAACTAAAAGTAGTAGTTGCTACTGAAGCAGCTTCAATACTTCAACTTTGCGGACAGCGCCATTCTCGAGGGTAACTCGCGCCCTGTCCACATAGCCCACATCCGCCAGAGTTTTACAGTCAATCTGGTAGATTTCTGTGCCTTGCACCACCCAACACTCTGTGACAAAGCCATAGAGCGAAGCCTTTTCGCCGTCTACCAGTTCATAATGCTGACCACTCATGCTGATGTTCGTGGAGTCGAAAAGCTCAATTATGCCTTCCAGCGCTGCACCGTCTGCTGAGGACAACAGGAGCAGAGAGAAAGCTAACCAGAATAGCCAGACTGAAATGATCTTTCTCATTATTGTTCTCCTCTCGAGTAGAGGTTGGGCGTAAGGGCGCTGCGGGAGCGATTCCTGCCCTTTGAACACATATCGGTACTCACATAACGTGACGCCACTGGAGGTTTATTCTAGCTTCGCTGTTGCGGAGGCCCCTGTACTGTGATCTGATGTTGTAGATCAACCAGGCGCCGCCGCTGCCTGCTCCTTTGCCTTTGCCCTCGTAGCCGGCTGCCAGTTGCACGGCGCTGCCAGTGGAGAGCTGGGGGTTGCCTCTGAACTTGAGGTTGGTGTGTGGGGTTGTTGTGCTGGCAGTTCTGGGCAGGAAGGCATCGCGGTTGCCGTCACTGGGAATAGGATCTGGAGTATCTGTGGGTTGATTCAGGTAGAAGTCACCGTTGGTGACCCGGATGTTGCCATGGTCAGAGTCATCGAGCCAGTCTCTTTCTTCAATACTCTGCTCGAGGAGTTCACTGCCCACTTCAGTAGCAGCGTCAGCATTGTAGAAGGCTGTTTTGTACATTTTGTCATTGCTGGACAGCTGGATTTCAATGGTGGAGGTGTTGGTTGCCGCGATGCCGAGCAGGGTGAGCACCACCAGCATGAGCAGGGCCACCACCAGGGCGTTGCCTCGCTGGTTATCTAGTATTTGCAAACCGTTCATTGTCGACTCCCTTCAGGTGCTGTGACTGGTGGCATTTGGCTCAGATAACGTCAGCTTTGGAGAAATCGAGCCAGGCCCTGTTCCATTTTCCCCGTTCCCTCCAGGTAACGATCACCCTGATGGTCTTGGTGTTCTGCAGAGGCCAGTCCTGGGCCACGTTCCAGTAGACATTGTATTGCTGGCCGAAGCCGCCAATCTGGATGGGATTGTTGGGGTCCTGGTGATCAGCCATGGGATTGGCAGCATCAGTGGGATTGTCCGCCAGGCCACTCTGACCGTTGTTGCTGCCTGCACCGTCGCTGAGGTCCGCGTGGGCATAAGGAAGCGACATGAGAGCTTCAATGCGCTCTTGGGCCAGAGTAACGGCTTCAGTAAGGCCAAAGGCGTGCACGTTGGTCTTGGTGGCTGAAACCTGCATGGTGGCTACTGCCATGAGTCCGAAGGCGAGGATGGCAATAGCGATGATGATCTCTAGCAGGGTAAAACCGCTGTCCTGTTGCAAGTTTTTCATAGCCCTTCCTTTTTGCTGGCGGGATGCTTGCTTTCTACAGTCCCATATTGCGACACTTTACTGTGGTGGACAGTAGACGCCGTCTGTTGTTGTCTGCAGGTGTGGTTATCTGGTCTCCTACCACATAGGTGTTTGCGTCAGTGAAGTCCCGCGAGATCCTGCTGGTCCTGGCGAGCAGCCAGATTCTCACCGCCCGTATCCTGCTAGTGGGAACAAGGGTTGTCAGAGCCGTGCCGTCCACAGTGCCGTTGCCATCCGTGTCGTCTGCCGCACTGATAACACCATCGCCGTTGCTGTCCAGGTCCAGGTCCAGAAAGCCGTCCGCGTCAGAGTCGATGGCCCAGATCACGTTGCCGCCGGAGGCGTCGAGTTCGCCATCCAGGTCGTTGTCAAAGGCGTAGGCAAAACCGAGGCCGTCTATATATTCGGCCAGAGTTTGGCTGCTGCCGCTGAAAGCATCCTGCCGCTGGAGTACAGGCACCCCGGATACCACAGCCGTGGTGTAAGTGATATTCTCGTTGCGATCTGCCACATCACCGTCACTGGCGATTGCTTCGTCTCCTTCATCCGTGCTGCCGTCGCTGTCGGTGTCGATGCCGTCATTGATGTCCTGGGTGAAAGTGATGCTGGTATCCGCGGCACTCACCACTGTTGCCGAGGCATTTCCTGTGGGATCGAAGCCTGCCATCCTGATCTCGTGGGCCATCACATAGAGCGCTGCCCGCAGGTTTTCCTGCATCTCGGCAACCTGCTCCTGGGCAATGTAGGAATCCTGCTGGGCCTTGTAGGTCGAATACACCGCTCCCATGACAGTAAGGGCAACTGCCAGGGCCACGATGAGCTCCACCAGGGTAAAACCTGCTGGTGTACTCTTGGAGCCTTTGTAAAGAAATTGACCCATAACAATGTCCTTCCATGCAGTGCTGACAGCCGGTTACACCGGACCGTTCAACCTGACGCTGCCAGCTGCGGCCACCGCCACATTGTAGGTTTTCTCTCCATTGGTAAGAGTGACTGTGCTGCCACCACCCACCACGGGAAAGCCGCGGTTGCTGTACTGGACGATGGGGGCGGTGGTAGCACTCAGAGTGACGCCCTGGGGCATGGTGAGCTGGCGGAGAATCTCGCCGGGCTCCGGAGACTGGTTGCCGGCAGTACCGCCGCCTGAACCGTCGTCGATGAAAATGATGCAGTTGCCGCTACCTGGACCTCCAGTATTGACTTGAATCAATATGGAAGTGTTGCGCCTGGCTGCTTCCATCCTGGCAAACTGCATCTGACAGACCACATCCCGGGCGGTTTTCCTCAAAGTGGCATTGTTCCGCCAGTCGGCAAAGTTGAGTGCGGCGTAGAGCAGCATGATGCCAATGATGGCCACAATCACCACCAGCTCCACTACAGTGAAGCCTGCACCCTGCCAAAGGCTCTGCCCACCATGAGTCCCCGCACTCCCTGGCACTGGTCTTTCTGCGATCAGCCGTCCAGCTCCTCGGGTAATTGTCATTTCAACACCCTCTCTGCAGAGTTGATGAAAAATCTCAGTACACGGTGCATAGACCTTTCAGCAAAGGATATGCCAGAGAGGAAAACAAAGGAGGACTAGTTTGCAGATACAGGCTGATTAATGATTAAAATTAAATATACTAAGATGTTACGAGAAGAACAACGTGATTCCACTGTCCTAATTTAAGGGGTATCCTATAAAAAGTTTTAAGAGTCTAAAAAGTTTTTATAGCAACAAGAGCGCTCTGGTCATATGATTAAATCGTTGTAAGCCTTGAGCTCAAGCGGCCTAAGCCTCTAGCTTGCCATCAGGATTTGTTCGTTTAGGGGTGCAGGTGCGCGCAGATGTGACACCTGCACCCTCTGATGGCCATCCGTTTAGGGGAAACCAATGTTTGTCAGACAATCAGAAGTAAGCGAATCCAGGGTGGCATCGATAGAGAGATAATCGTACATCGCATCTGGCACGACGATATCGAATTGTATTTCTCCACTTGCAGGAACAATTTTAGACTGCTCAAAGTCAGCGCCGTTGAGGCTGCAGTCGCCAGAAGCATAGAGTTGCACAACTGCTCCCGGATCTGCCGCAACCACGATGGTATAACCAATGAGAGGTGCTCCTGACACTGGATCCCAATCTGTGTAGCCATTGGCTTTGAAAGAAACTAGCGTCGGATCAGGCGGTACAGGGGGATTATCGTCTGTGCTTTTGACATTGACCTCCGGGCATTTCACTTGAATTTCACCCACATCAGTTACGCAGCGGGCCTTGACATTTACCTCAACCGGGGCATTGGCTACGCCTGCTACCGCAACCACCAGTCTGTGACTACCTCTCGGAACATTATAGAGGGTGAACTCCCCTAGCTCATTTGTCTTGGCAGTGAATGATTCGCCGGCCAAATAAACTAGGGCGCCGGACACAGGAGACGGATCTTCTTCGCAAACCACTGTGCCGCTAATGTCGCCGCTGCGAACCAGGCGCGCCCAGGGATGCACTCTCTCCATGTCCTGGGCACTCCTCTGGTAGTGCCTTCCCCAGCCTGTATGCCACCAACCAGCAGAAACGCTGGAGGCAAAAAAGAGCAGCAACACTGCACAGGCAAGCACGCCAAGCATATATTTTTTCATTGTCATCCTCCTTCCTCCTTCACCGAGGAGCCTTTTTTCGTATCTTTTGATGTACGAGAGGTGAGCAATTAGGGTGCCATAAGTGAAATTATGATAAAGGCCTGGCTGAAATAATGTTCAATAATAATGAGTTGGAGGCATAAAAAAGAGTAGACACCATGTTTATTGGCAGGGGATAGAAGGTTGATTTTCACAGCAAAATGCTGTTTTAGGGTGCATATTTTGTCACTTTTTTGACAATACGGGGCATAACAACAGAATACGACCTTAAGAGCGTGATACTTAAACTGGTTTTTATTAGAAGTAGATAGCCTACTGATATGTGTGATGTATACATTTATATATTTTCCTTTGTGTTCATCTATCAAAGATGTCCCAGAGCTGGCTCTTGTTTCAAAGAACACGGAAAACTATTCGAAGTTCCTGTTCGCCATAATCCTGCTTGGCAGAGGCAGCAGGTTGCCGACGCACCTCGACTATGTCCAGAAGTTTTGCGGAATCGCTTGAGGTTCGTTTTGAATCAGGATTGGCACGTGAAGCGGATAATGGCAGTTCACCAGAATAAAAGAGGGAAAACAAGCAATTCCAATATAGTGTCTGTTCTCGGCAAGCTGACAGGTAAGCCACAACAGCTGTCTGGGAGGATAGGCCTCCGACCGCCTTGCAGGGCGGTCGGAGGCAGTGCTGGCTATTCCTCTTGCCAGGAGACTTTGCCGGACTTGGTAGCCCCGGGGTTGGCCTGCTGGATTACGGCGATGGCACCCGTGCTTATCTGGACGAAGGCCTTGGAACCCTTTTCCCTTCCAGAATGGATATTGGGGGTTATGGTAAGTCCCTTACCCATGTCGATGCTTTTGAGCACTTCCGGGTTGCCG
>JAFDGZ010000128.1 GCA_019309045.1 Deltaproteobacteria bacterium
TCCTTCAACGCATCAGCAGCATACCGTGTGCCATAGCCGGCTGGGCGCAATGTAAGGAATTAACCTGAACCTGTCAAGCGGCTGGCGGGTATAAGGATCGGCTTACGGCCAGGGTCACGAGGCCCGTTTCGGCTGCCGGCCACGGCTCTCGGTTGATACACTTAGCAGGGAGAACCTCATGGAAAAAACGTCGTGGTGTGATGGCAGGAATGACTGCGGAGCAAAGAACATTCGGAGCCACCCACAACTCATTTTGGGAAGCTCGGCTACGGCTACGGTTACGAGGCCCGTTTCGGCTCTCGGCTACGTCTTCCGGCAAATCCAATTAGCCCGCAAGACTCATGAAGAAAACCTCGTGCCGTGACGGCAGGAATGACTGCGGAGCAAAGAACATTCGGAGCCACCGACAACTCATTAACCGCTACGAGAAGAGCCGAGGTTGATATGACAACATGATTTGCCTATAGGTCAACTGAGGCTGCCTGAATTGCGCGACTATGTTCTTTGCGGAGCAGGCCTTCCTGCCAAGCACTTCCGCCCAAGGAGCCCGGCTGCGGCTACTGCTACGATGCCCGTTTCGGCTGGCGGAGACGTTGTTCGCCTCTTTCTCCGTTGCTGTGACCCGTTCACTTTCGCGGCAAGATGCCGCTCCCACGATTATCGGCTCTCGTCCACGGCTTTCGGCCAATCTTGACCCAGAACAAAGGTCAAAGAGAAAAGCTCTCCTAGTGGGCCGGCACGATTATCGGCTCTCGTCCACGGCTTTCGGCCAATCTTGACCCAGAACAAAGGTCAAAGAGAAAAGCTCTCCTAGTGGGCCGGCAGGAATGCTTGCGGAGCAAAGAACATTCGGAGCAACCGACAACTCATTAACCGCTACCAGAAGAGCCGAGGTTGATGTGAAAACATAACTTACCTATAGGTCAACTGAGGCTACCTGGAATTTGCGACTATGTTCTTTGCGGAGCAGGCCTACCTGCCAAGCACCTCCGCCCGGGGAACTCGGCTACGGCAAGCGGTCAATCATCAAAGGCTTGCGAAACCCGGCAGCCACGGGATATAATGGCAGTCGTCCAAACTGCCCTCTATTCAGACATCGGAGGTTTGAGAGAATCAGCGGAGACTGGCTGGCACTTTATCTTGCTGCATCTCCTTGCTGCATTCCTTTCAAGGTCTTTCTACCGAGCTCCTTATGCGGAATTTACCAACCATTCTAACAAAAACCGAGCAGGTAAAGCCAAATTCGTTTGCCCTGCTGGCGCTGCCCAGGGGAAGCACCAGGAAAGGAGGAAATCTATGAAAGCTTGGCAGGATTACATGGAGAGCAAACTCAGGATGGTCATGTACCTGGCAGCAATTCTTGTTCTATTCAGCCTGCAGCCGGCCGGGCTGGGCTACGCAGCGAACCTGTTCGTTACCACCGCTGGCAGCGGCACTGCCTGCACCCAACCGCAGCCCTGCAGTCTGCAGACAGCTCTCAGCAAGGCCAGCTCCGGAGATGCTATTTACGTGGCTGCCGGCACCTACACCGGCACAGGAGACAATGTGGTGGAGCTGAGCCAGGATATTCTGCTCTATGGCGGCTGGGACGGGGCCTCTTCAGGTCCGCTCGCCAGAAATCCCAAGCTTCATGTCACCGTGCTGGACGGTGAAGATGCTCGCCGGGTCGTCTACATCGCCCAGGGCGCTTCTCCCACCATCGACGGCTTCACCATCACCCGTGGAAACGCCACAGGATTAATAACAGACTGCTCGGGCTCTGGCGGCAAACCAGATGGCTGTGGAGGCGGCATATTTGCCTACCAGGCCAGCCCCTCCATAACAAACAACCTGATTACAGCCAACGTGGCCACCTACACGACGCAAGGATATCCCACTGCCACCACCGGCTATGGCGGCGGCATCTATCTGAGGGCGTGCACTGGCGCTCTGGTCTCGGACAACACCATCTCGGAAAACATTGCCAGCAAGGCCAACCTGGGTCAAGGGGGCGGCATATACTTTTATGGCTATGATCAAACGTCGGCCATTCTTGACAACAAAATTATCGACAACGTGGGGACCACCACAACCGATGCCGGCTGGGGCGGCGGTGTAAGTATCGCCTCCAGTCATTTACCGGTGAAAGGCAACACTATCGAGGGCAATGTCGCCTCCAAAGGAGGCAGTTCTCAGGGCAGCGGCCTGTATCAGTGGCAAGGTTCGGCGCCCATACAGGAAAACACCATAGCAGGCAACTCCAGGGGGTCAGCGGTGTATCTGGGCCACAGCTATTCCACTGTGGAGCGGAACTACATATGGGACAATGACGTTGACGAAGCGATAAGGCTGCTCGCCTCCCCTAACGGCAAGAATGTCACACTGGTGAACAATGTGGTGGTCGGAAGCGGCCTTTATGTGGTCTATGCAGAGGGCCATGAGACCCAGCCGCTGTCAGCGGTTCTCAAGCACAACACCCTGGTGGCGGCTGCGGCCTCGTATGGCGTTTATGCAATTGACCACGCCACCATAACCATGATCAACAACATTGTCACGGGCTGTGCGGTTTCAGGGAATTATGTGGCAGACGGCACCAGCAGCATTGCCGCAGACCACAACCTCTTTTACGACAATGCGGCTGACGGCGAAAGGGGCACCAATCCTGTTGACGGCAATCCCCTCTTCAGGAATGCCGCCGGCTTAGACTATCGCCTCCGGGCTGGCTCGGCTGCCATTGATGCAGGCACTGACGCCGGCATCACCATCGACGTGGAAGGCAGGCCCCGTCCCATGAAGATGGGCTACGACATCGGCGCCTACGAGCTGGCATCCGGCTTTACTCCGGGAATAAATATGCTGCTGCTTGATAACTGAAGGCCAGACTCTCTCGTGGCGGTTGAAAAAGCCCCCACTATTAGCAGACTGATATCACCATTGCCTGATCAACGGGTTGCAGTGCTGCCATCTGCCGCTGCCTGTAGAAAATGGCGCAAGTTTTGCAGAGCATTTCAGATCGCGTTGCCCACTATGCCAGTAAACAATAACTGCAGGTGCCGGGCTGTGAGCAGCTGATCCTGCGCTGTAAAATCAAGAGACAGGTGAGATAATGCATCCACAAGGAGTTCTTTGCATCCCAGATTGAAGCATTTCAGGGACTTGCAATTCGCCAGGAGAATATGGCATGGTAATCCCAAAGTCGATTTTCAGAGTACCTTGACAGTAATTGCTACTTGACAAGAGAAAATTTATGTGCTTTAAGTGACGTAGTTGTTGAATAAATGCTGCCTTCATACAGTGTGTTGAGCAAGAATCGCCGTTGCCCTGGGCTTTGGGTATTAATGATGATGAGATATCTTTTCTTCGTGCTCAGCCTCTCTTCGCGTCAAAGGAATGCCAGTATTCTCAGCCAAGGTTACCGTCCTGCTTTGATGCACGGCAGGTGTTTGAAGAACGGATGAAAGGGAGTGATTTTTTAAGAAAAAGTAATTATTTTATGGCAGTTTGTTTCTGTTATTAATGCTAGATTATAAGTTGAGTCTATTTTTGGCTGAAGTATTGAGGGAAAAAAGTTATCCTTACCAAGAGGAGGTGCCTTATGAAAGCTAGGGTTGTCGTTGGACTAATTGCTGCCTTTAGTCTTATTATCTTTTTTTCAGCACAAGCGAATGCAGCTTACAAGTTTTATACCTGCACGGTTGAACACGCAGGATATAATGTCAGTACCGGTGACGTACAGATCAAACTTAAACCAAACGGAAAGTCGACGGCTAAACTATTCTATGTTTCAGACACCAATGGGGATGCCGTACAGAATCGCTTTCTTGCTGTCGCAATTGCAGCTATCAGCAGCGGTTGTCAGGTAGCAGCAAGCATCGATTGGGAATCACCCGGTGAAATACAGATGATCAGACTTGTGGCTCCGTGACCAAGCTAACTCCATAATATATAAAGGCACCGATGTTGCGATTTAGCTTTCACTACAGTTTTGGCTAGCTGAAAAGCACTCGAAAGCTATTTTGGACCAAAACTAAGAATACTTGGAATCACCATTTTGGGCCGGGCAAAGCCTGGCCCAAAATGCATTGACAGATGGTTGGTCAACAAGGGCAGACCAGTTGAAGTATGGGGCTGTTAATAGCTGGTGATTGCGCCTGGGCATACAGATGTGCAATTCTAGGCCTCAACCTGCAGCTCAGAACATGCCTTGTGCGGCTCCCAGAACCCACTGGCCTCAGGTTTACTCCAATGGACTGCCCCCTCCCTAGTCTAGAATCTCCAGCATAAGCATCGGGGTTGATATTGCGAAGGGCGGGGTTTGATAGCTCTCCCAATCGTTCAGGAATTGCTTCGTGTCAAGAAAGGTGCGCAGGGAGTCATCCCTTGTAAAGAGATGGTTAAAGCGCAGGTCCAGGTAGCCCTCCTCCAGGTTGGTGAGATTCGCCAGCTCTGCCGGAATGCGGCCCATAAGCTCGTTTGATTGCAGCTCCAACCGCTCCAGTCCTGTCAGTTTACCCAGCTCCCTTGGTATGGGTCCTCTCAGCCGGTTGTGGTTCAGAAGAAGATATTCAAGATTGCTCAGATTGCCCAGCACCGTTGGAATACTGCCTTCCAGCTGGTTGTAAGCAAGATCGAGCCGTTGAAGATTGTTCAGCTTGCCCAGGGATGTTGGAATGACGCCATCCAGATGGTTGCTGTACAAATAAAGGGATCGGACCTTGCCAAGCCCCTCCAGTGCAGAGGGGATGCTGCCAGTTAGCTGGTTAGAGCTCAGAGAAAAATAATCAACTTTGCTCAGATTGCCCAGCGCCGCTGGGATGCCGCCAGTTAGCTGGTTAAGCCCCAGAGAAAGGTATTCAAGATTGCTCAGATTGCCCAGCTCAGCAGGAATGCTGCCAGTTAGCTGGTTGAGCCCCAGATTAAGGTATTCAAGATTGCTGAAACCGCCTAGAGACAGAGGGATGCCGCCGGAAAGCTGGTTATCGTACAAATCAAGAACTACAAGATTGTCCAGATCTCCCAGTTCAGCAGGCAGGCTGCCCTCCAGGTTGTTGTCAGACAAAGATATGTGTGTAACTGTGTCATTGCCGCCGATGCTTTCCACCATCACCCCGTGCCAACCACTTTCGCTGCCTGGTTCTGCAAAGCCGTCTGCTGCCAGCGGCGGGGCTTTCCAGTTGCTGTTGTCAGTCCAACTGTCACCATTGGTGCTGTTGTAAAGGGCGATGAGGGCCGCACGCTCCGCAGCTGGGATGTCAGCCCATACCCTGGATACGCCAACGAGAGCAGAGAGTATTGCCACCATCAGCGCAACATAGAGGTAGTTCCTCATCACTTTCTCCTTCCCGCCGCCACACAAACTTATGGCTGCCACATGCCCTTCTTGTTGTAACCTGCAATCCATTACTCGCAATACTTCAGCCATAGTTGGCATCTACCCACTGGCCCTGGGCACCCCTCACTCCCCTACTGAAGCAACTCCAACATAAGCGTGGGCGTTGCAGGCGAGAAAGGCGGCGTCTGACAACTCTCCCAATCGCCGCCAACCTGCTTCGTGTTGAGAAAATTGCGCAGGGAGTCATCCCTTGTAAACAGATGGTTGTCGCACAAGTCAAGGCCGCTTCCGTCCTGCAGACCTGTCAGATTCGACAGTTCTGCCGGAATTCGGCCCATAAGTCCGTTAGAGTGCAGATCGAGCTGCTGAAGTGACGAAAGGTTTCCCAATTCCCGTGGTATCCTCCCTGATAGCTTGTTATTATTGAGATAAAGCCTCCGGATAATGCTGAGATTCCCCAGTGCAGCAGGGATTGTGCCACTCAGTTGATTGTTATGCAGATAACAATACTGAAGATCGGTGAGATTGCTCAGGGTAGCAGGAATGCTTCCCGTCAGCTGGTTGTCGTTCAGATTGAGGTAAAAAACCTCGCTCAGATTGCCTAGCTCAGCCGGCAACGTACCCTTCAGATTGTTGGAGTATAAATTTATCTGTACCACCCTGGGACTGACTGGATCGGTACTGACGGTCACTCCGTGCCAACCACTTTCGCTGCCTGGTTGGGCAAAGCCGTCTGGCGCCAGCGGCGGCTCTTTCCAGCCGTAGTTACTGGTCCAATTGTCTCCATCAGTGCTGTCATAGAGAGCAATGAGCGCTTCTCTTTCTTCAGTGGGAATTGTCCCAGCCCACCCTCGGGGCACTATAGTCAGGCCAGCAAATATTGCCAAGACCAGTGGAACGTAGAGGTAGTTTTTCATGGCTCCCTCCTTCGGCCCAATCATGTTACCTACATTCATATCCAGGAATCTCCCTCATGAGATGCTGCAAATCAAAATCTCCATTCGTAAGTCAACAGAGCACTGCTTTCGAAAATGGCCGACAAGGTCAGATCATCGTTGATTATACTGTCATAATGCTGCCTTGAGTGTCAACGTTTCGATAATGACGGACCCGGGACCACATTCCTGACGAGCCGCTGCTGCCAGCAGGCAAGGTCTGAGGGCCTTTCGAGG
>JAFDGZ010000129.1 GCA_019309045.1 Deltaproteobacteria bacterium
CTGACTCGCGTACTGCCCTCTTTTCCACCTGCGTGATCCCGGAAGGAACGCAGACAATGATCCGGGGCCGTATGAGGGTGCGCCGGTTGTGCACTTTCCTGATGAAATGGCGCAGCATAGCCTCGGTGATTTCGAAATCGGCAATGACGCCGTCTTTCATGGGGCGGATGGCCACGATGTTGCCCGGAGTTCGGCCCAGCATCATTTTGGCTTCTCTGCCAACAGCCAGAACTTTATTGTTGCCCCGACCGTTTCGGCGCACTGCTACAACAGAGGGCTCACTCAAGACGATGCCCTTACCTTTTACATAAACTAGAGTGTTGGCGGTTCCGAGATCTATGGCCAGATCATTGGAAAACCAGCCCAGGACAGGGTCTAGGATCATGCCCGAAAATCTCCATTATTTATATGAGAAAAAATACTAGGAAAATCGGCTGATACTTATCATGAAGGAAGCAAATTAGCAATAATTATCTTGTCTGCATTGCCCTGGTAGTGGCTGTCTGAAAATTGCCAGGCGAGCAGGTCAGAGCAACTGACATCATCCGGTTAAACCAGGAAAATCCTTACCCCGGGTAATGTTGAATGGCTCAGGGGATCATGTTATGATGATACACTTTTGCAAAAGTGCGGTGATCATGACGCAAAATAGAACTGTTGTGGATAGAATTTACGGCTTTTTCGCCTCCATGAGGTTGAGCCTTTTTCTCTTCGGGGCTCTGGCGATTACCTCCATATTCGGAACACTCATTCCCCAGGAAATTACCTCTGAACAACGTCTGCGGCAGTTTGGCCCCAAGCTCAATGCCCTCATCGAGCTCCTGGATCTTGGAGACATGTATCATTCGTGGTGGTTCCGCCTGCTGCTCATCCTGTTGAGCGCCAATCTCATCGTCTGCTCCATGCGCCGTTTGCCCAAAACCCTCAAGGCATTGCGGGCCGGCAGAAAAATGATGACTCCGAGCAGAATCGAGAAAATGCACCTGCACGGCAGAGTCGAGCTGCCCACCAGTCCGCAGGAGAGCAAGACCCTGATCAGCAATCTCCTCTCCAGCCGCTTCACCAAGTGTGTTTGGCAGCAGCAAGAGGGACAGTATTTTGCCGTGGCAGAAAAAGGGCGCTGGGGCCGCCTGGGGGTCTATTTTGTCCACCTCTCCGTGCTGCTGGTCTTTGCCGGCGCTCTGGTCGGTTCATTGTTCGGCTTCAGGGGCTTTATGACCATTCCGGAGAAGACCTCAGAAAGTCACGTCCACCTCAGGAGGGAGGGGCAGGTGATTCCACTCGACTTCGAGGTGCGCTGCGACAAGTTCACCGTTGCTTTCTACGACAATGGCTCGCCAAAGGAGTTCCGCTCTGATGTGAGCATCCTGGTGGATGGGCGCGTGGTGAAACAGGCAGCCATTCGGGTAAATGATCCCTTTACCTTCAGAGGCATCAACTTCTACCAGTCCACCTATGGCAGCCAGCCCACCAATATAGTCTTGAAGCTTGAAAACGTAAGCAATGGCAAGTCCCAGCAACTCGAGGTCCCTTTCCGACAGCCAATAACAATCCCGGGCAGCAAGGATCGACTGGTCATTATGGACTACGCGGATAACATCGGCAATTTTGGTCCGGCTTTCTACATTGGCATGGCACGTGAGAACCAGGAGCCGGACAGCGGCTGGATCGTGGCAAAACAGCCCGGCTTTCACGGCAACCGTCTGGATGGTCTGCGGATAAACGTCCTGAAATATGCGAACAGCTATTACACGGGGCTGGAGGTAAAAAAAGATCCCGGAGTGTGGTTGATTTATCTCGGCTTTGTGCTGATGCTGCTCAGCCTGATTTTTGCTCTCTACCAGAGTCACCGCCGCGTCTGGCTGGCCTTGACTCCAGGGCAAAAGGGAACCGCAGTCCATATTGCTGGCAATACCAACAAACATGCCCTGGCCTTTGAAAAGGACTTCCAACAATTGGTGCACGACATAGAGAACATGAAACCTGACTCACAGCGTACATAGGAAATTGATGATGAGCAGCTCGCTTCTTCTCAGTATTGTCACTTTCACCTACCTGCTGGCAGCGCTCTGTTATGGCGCCGGCTGGCTGTTTCGTTTCAAGATGGCGGCCCGTCTGGCAATCTGGACCGCCTGGGCCGGGCTGCTCCTGCACACAGCGGGCATCATCCTCAGGTGGGTTGAATCTTACCAACTGGGCTTCGGGCACGCGCCGTTCGCCAACTTCTACGAATCACTGGTGTTCGGAGCCTGGGCAGTTGTCCTCATTTACCTGCTCACTGAGTTTCGCTACCGAAACTATGCTCTGGGAGTCTTTCCTCTGGGCGTCGCTTTTCTGGCCATGGCCTATGCTTCTTTCTCGCCGAGTGTCGAAAGCAAGATCCAGCCCCTTATTCCCGCACTCAAAAGCAATTGGCTCATCGCCCATGTCATTACCTGTTTTCTTGGCTACGCAGCCTTTGCAGTAGCTTGCGGTCTGGGAGTCCTTTATCTCATCAAAAAAAGCAGGGCAGCGCCAGCCAACCCCGGACCCGGAGTGCTGCAACATCTGCCTTCAATTCAAACACTGGATGAACTGATCTACCAGAACGTGGTCTTCGGCTTTCTACTCCTTTCAGTGGGAATCATAACTGGATCAGTATGGGCAAACTCGGCCTGGGGAAACTACTGGAGTTGGGACCCGAAGGAAACCTGGTCCCTCATCACCTGGCTGGTTTATGCCTTCATGCTTCATTCGAGGATGGTGCGAGGTTGGCACGGCCGCAGGATGGCCTGGCTTGCCATCATTGGTTTTTTCTGTGTTCTGTTTACCTATTTTGGAGTAAACTTTCTCCTGAGCGGGCTTCACAGTTATGCCCGCTAGAGGAATGATGTCGACGGCTGGCCTGAACATTTCGCTGAACAGGTAGCCTGACACTGTGAGGATCACCAAGTTGGGAATATTGCCATGTTCGGTCTAGGACCTCAAGAGCTTTTCATTATCTTGATCATTGTGCTGCTCATCTTCGGCTCCAAGAGGCTGCCTGAGATAGGCAAAGCCTTTGGCAAGAGCATCCGAGAATTCAAGAAGGCCACCAGGAAAGAAGATGAACTTTCCACCTGGATTGACCCCAAGAAAAGCGCAGACAGGGTCTCTGCTGCTGACAGAGAAGAGGGGCAAGAACAGAGCAAAGACTCTGGCCAACCCAAGCTGGAGGATATCCCGGGGGTCAAAGAGGCCAGGGAGATAAGAAATACCGCCAACAAGATCAAGGCAGCCGGCAAGTTTTTTCTCAAGAAATAGTCGCCATGGTTCCCTTCCTTGAAGTTTTCATCGGCTCACGCTGCAATCTGGAATGCCACCAGTGTCCTGTTGCCGGCCAGCCTCCCTCTGAGAGCAGACAGCAAATTATCGACTCCATGCACAGGGTGGCCCCTCCCAGAGAGGGGATCTCCTTTTACGGCGGCGAACCTTTGCTGCGCAGTGATATAGCAGAATTGGTGGCTGCTGCCCGCTCCCATGGCTTTCCTCGCATCCGCATACGCACCAATGGCACTATGCTAGCTGATATAGCCCTTTTGCAACAGTTGACAGAAAGGGGTTGCCATCATTTCGAGGTCATGATCTATGCTGCGGAGCCGCACGTCCACGACAGTCTCACAAGAAAAAGCGGCAGCTGTCGCCAGAGTTGGGCTGCCATGGAGCTTCTGCGCCAGGTGGCGATTGCAGAGGACAACGAGGCCCCCTTTCTCTGCGTGCGGATTTCTTTACGTGACGCCAACCTGCACCTGCTGCCGGACACCATTGTCCACCTGGTCAGCATAAGGCCTGACCGCATCGTGCTCAGCTGGGATATGACGGATGCGGCCTATGGCCAAGCTCTGCCCACAATTCACAATGCCATCAACCTGGCGCTACTCAATCGGACCTGGGTTGTTACTGAGAAAATCCCTCTCTGTCAGATGGCGGGCTTCGAGGCTCATGTGGGTGAACTCTACACCTTACCCAGAGAACGTTCCACGCTTCTGGAGCAGTGCCATCGGTGTGTGTACAGTGATTGCTGCCCCGGGGTTCCCCCAGCCTATGACCGAGCCCCGGCCAGGCAGCAGTTCAAGCCAGTGACGGAAACGGTACATCTGAACGACATCAGGAATCTTGTCCAGAGTATGCCGACACCTTAGCCCGGATACCTTATGCCTTCTCTCAAAGTCACTTTACTTTCCTTCAATGCCGCCAATCATTTCTCTCTGGCCAACGGTTTTCTCAAGGCGTACGCAGAAAAGGACGGTTGGCTGCGCAAGAGGGTCCACATTGACCTGTTGGACTTCAGTGTGGAAAGCAATGATGCAAGGCAAGCGCTGTTCTATCTCAGTAAGACACGACCCCACATACTGGGGCTCTCCTGTTACTGCTGGAATGTGGAAGTGAGCCTGGAAGTGGCCAGGTTTTACAAGACCATTGTTCCCGAAAGCATTATCGTGCTCGGCGGACCGGAAGTTGCTCCCATTGCAGAAGACTACCTGAGGCAGCACGAGGCGGTGGACATCATCGTCCGCGGAGAAGGAGAAGCTACTTTCCAGGAGTTGCTCAAAGAGCTGGTGCGTGGCAGGCAATTATCAGCAAAAATCAAAGGCATATCTTATCGCCAGGGAACCACTATTGTGAACACGCCGGAGCGCCCCCCAATCCCTAATCTGGGCGAGATCCCTTCGCCTTATCTAACCGGCGTCCTCACTCCCCGCGAGGGAGTCACCTATGTAGAAACCTCCAGAGGTTGTCCCTTTCACTGCGCCTATTGCTATGAGGGCAAGAACTTTCCCAAAGTCCGTTTCTATCCGGAGAAGAGGATTCAGAAGGAGATTGAACTGATCAGCAATACCCCCGGCATAACCTCCTTTCACCTGGTCGATTCGGTGTTTAATCTGAAAAAAGACCGCCTGCGCAGGCTGGCCCAGCTGATCTCCGAGGCAAACCAGTCTGGCGCTCGGCTGCTGACCGTTGAAATAATCGCAGAAAACGTGGATGAAGAAACCGTGTCCCTGCTTCGCCAGGCGAATGTGGCCAGCGTGGAGACCGGACCCCAGACAGTGCACCACGATACTCTGCTGCTCATGCAGAGACAGTATCAACCAGAAAAGTTCGCCCGCGCCATAAAGCTCTTGCAGGATTCTGGCATTCAGGTGCTCTGCGATCTCATTGTTGGCCTCCCGGGCGACAATTTCTTCCGCGTTGTCAGGTCAATCCGCAGCGTCATGGCCATGCAGCCAGCCAGGCTGATCTTCAGCGCTCTCCACGTGCTGCCAGGCACGGAGCTTTATCACAATGCTCCACTCTATGGTCTCCGTTTCGATCAGCGTGCCCCACATCTGGTAATTGACACCGACTCCTTTCCATTCGAAGAAATCGACCGGGCAGTGCTGATGAGCACCTCCGTGGCCAGAGAATATAATCTCAAAATCGATTGAATTTCTCCTGCTGAAGTGTCAGCTGTCCAACCCGCTGTTGCCCCTAATCCACCGTCAAAAAAAGTAGGAAACCTCGTTGTGCTTGATAAAACAAGCAGATAGAATGCGTTTGAAGCAAGGAACCTATCATCAACGAGGTGAGATATATCATGGCA
>JAFDGZ010000130.1 GCA_019309045.1 Deltaproteobacteria bacterium
CGCAGGGCCTCTTCATCCTTTATGTCTCGCACATTGACTACATCCGCTTCGCAGCCGGCCATGCGAATGCCTTCTGCAATCAGTTCAGCAATCTTTTTCGTCTGATTCGTCCTGCTAGCATAAACAACCAACGCTTTTGGCATAGTTTCCCCGGCCTCCTTTCATGTTGTTGAACGCCGCAGCCTCCTGAGTCTGTCCTCAAGGTCTGCGTGGCATTCCAGCCTGCAGCTCTCCCCAACGCTTCTGCACCATGTGCCACCCGGGTTGGCGGCAGCTCCTTGGCAAGGATCCTTGGCGAAACAGGGCTGCCTCGTGCAATGCCTGCTTATCCCTGCATCTTTTCCACAGCCTCCTTGCCAAGCTGAAACGCTTTTATCGTTGTTTCTGGATGCTCGAGAATTTCACCTTTGGCCTCTACCTTGCTGATGAGGAGTCCTTGTTCGTAGGTCATATCCAGAGCATCGAAAAAGTACTTGGCCGTGAGCACGGCTTTTCAGTTTGTCAGCAGGCTTCTCTAGACGCCTCCTGTTCCAGAGCGCCTGCACCCGGTCGATCAATAATTTCACCTGCGCCGTGACGCCGTAGAAAAAGATAGGTGAAGCAAGAAAAATCACCTCGGCCTCCACAAGGAGCGGGTAGACCTCAGTCATTTCATCCTGGACCACGCACTCGCCCGTCTCATCGCAGCCGCCGCACTCCAGACAGCCGCTGATCTTCAACTTGCGCGCATAAATCCTCTTTATGTCCGCCCCAGCTTCAGCAGCTCCAGCAAGAGCCTGATCCAACAGAATGTCGGTATTGCCTCCCTTTCGCGGGCTCCCATAGATCCCCAGTACTTTGATTTTCACAATTGCAGACCTCGCTCTATCCTCAGACGCAGTGTCCCGGGGCTTCCGTTCCACAGCTGCCAGCGGTTGTCAATCCAGCAAACAAACCACTCAGGAACCCAGGCGCGGATCACTGCCCGTATCTCCACAGTCCGGGATGTAACAGGTAACATTGAGAAATTCACAGGTCTCGTTACAGCCGGGGCACTTCTCCGGCGGCGTCTCAGCTTCCAGAGTATATCCGCATTTACTGCATTTCCAGGAATTTTTCATGATTAGACCTCCTTTGCCTTGTCTGGGCGCAGGTGAGCGCCCTTATTATCGAGTTCACTTCTGCCATTGAGAATGCTGGGTATTTTCAAGGATGATTATCTTATTCATAAGCTAGCACCCGGATAAGCCCAATGGTCGCACCCTGATCATCTGTGGTGCAGGTATCGCTTACCCAGATAACCTTGTCTATATTGCTTTCTTTTATGAACTGATTGACCCGCTCATCCAGCTCCTCCAGCTCACTCATGGCCCTGAATATTTCCAGAGTGGTAGTGAATGTCTTCACTCTTGCCATTTCTACACCATCCCCTCGCAGCCTTGGTACCGCAATATTATCCTTTCCCTGTGCCAGCAAAAGGCGTCCTGTCAGTCATGCGGCTTCCATACAGGCTTCAGCGAGCAAGCGCCCTCATCTGCTTGTTCAAGAAGCCTATGTGCTTCATCTCTTCTCTGATGATTTCCTCAACCTTGTTCTTGACCGAGACATCAGCGGTAAACTCCTGCAGACCCAGGTAGAAAACAATGGAGTCCTTTTCCCGCTGCAAGGCTTGCTCGAGGATCTCTTGCACTGTTTCCTCACCGCCAGGTATGGCAGCCTCATCCTGGCGCACGTTAAATACGTGCCCATCTGCCATTGCCCTCAGGTAGGAGGCAGTCTCATCCTCGGGATCGAATACAGTCTGCTGCTTCTCAGTTTCGCCAAGCCTCGCCCGCATGGCAGCAAACAATTTCTCGTGCCCCTCTTCCCAGGCGGCCAACTCTGACATGAGCTGGCTCACGGCAGCATCGTCGATAACCTCAGCAGCCCGGCGGTAAAACCTGACGCCATTTCGTTCGATCTGTTCAGCCATCCTGAAAATTTCTTCGGCATTAAACTCAAAAGCCATTGCCATCCCCCTGCGTGCCATGTGCACAAAAGATTACCCGGAACCAGAATGGCCAGTAAATAGGACTCTGGTGAGTGTCAACAAACTTCACCTCGCCATCTCCAGCAGCAGCAAAATGCGGGTGGGCTGGATTCCCACCCGCACCACCTGTTGTTGGTTGTCTGCAGGCCCTTGATTCTAGGCTTTCCACAAGCCGTGAAGATTGCAGTATTCCCGGGCCACCACCTGATCAGCGTCTACGCAGAAGGTGGCCTCCGGCGCTTCACCAGGTTTGAGAAACTGGCGGTAAGTCTTGCCGCCGGCAATTACCTCTACCCATTCGATGTAATGCTTCTCTTCCATGGGATGCGCCACACTGCCCACTGTCACTTTGAAACCGTCCGCAGTTTTCTCCACCACGGGCACATGTTTTTCCCTGGCAGCATCAACGGTGTTCTCTACAAAAAGCTTCATGGGCTGGCCGCAGCAGACCAACTCACCTTCACCGCCGTGCAGCACTTCCACGATGTTGCCGCAAGCTTCACACTTGTACACTTCCAACTGCTTTGCCATTCCTGTACCTCCTTGTTGGTGACTGTTGAAATTCTAAGAGTGAATTTCGCCCTCGCTTCCAGCGAACCGCTCGTAAAGGTCAAAACCCCAACCTGGCAGTAACTATCAGCCAAGCCGCTCAGTTCACCACCCTATGGACAGAGCCAGTGGTCACACCCCCCAGGGCGGTTGCCACTGCAAATGCCGCAGCATTTGTTATCGGCTTCATTGCCTGGCAACAAATGCACATCTGTTGTTTACTTCTTCCTGGTTTTCTGCACCTTCCTGCTGTGCAATCTGAGCCAATCATCCATTTCCATTATGGTCTTGCTCATGTACCACCTGCCATTGGCGAATGCCCCGTAGTCAGTACCGAGCATGGCCGAAGAGAATCTGACAGTGTTGGCAAAAAAGAGCCACTGTTCCGCCCACTTCCGTTCTATTGCTTCATTGAAGATGCTGTCCTTCTGCTCAGGCCCTCTGGCCAGGCCTGCGGCCCAGGCCTTCTGCATCAGCCTGGTGGCAGTAAGCGTCATGGCATTGGTGGTCTCTATAGTGTTTTCGAACCTCTGCCAGTGGCCCACCACCCAGCTCTGGCTGTGGCAGCCCAGACAGATTGCCTGCATGGCCGCCGTGCGCTTCTGCTGTTCTTTACCGTCGATCAGGTAGCTGGCTGCCGCTTTGCCGTTGAGATCCGTGGGCAGGGGTTGACCAGCAGAGTTTCTGATTATGGATGTGTCAGCAGATTTGGGATAGGCGTGCGCGTAGATCAACCCAAAGATCCTCCAGGAGAGTCGGTCACTCATCTGGTGACTTCTCTCTGCCAGCACGCCTCCCTCTTCCGTGGCCACGAGGCTCACATGGCAGGCAGCGCAGGTAGGCGCTGTAAAATCCCTGCCCACTGTCCAGGGCACCGCCGCAAAATCCCACTTGCCGCCCAGGGAGTTATAGACATTGCCGTGTTTGCTCACCTTGTAGACCTTGTAGGCGGGAACATCAGGCCCACTGTGGCACTGGGCGCAGGTGTGAGGTTTTCTGGCCATCTCAATGGAGAACCTGTGCATGGTGTGGCAGCTGGCGCAGGAGCCCACAGTGCCGTCCGGATTCAGCCGCCCCACTCCCTCGTTGGGCCAGCCCGAAAGCACGGGAAAATCCATCTCCCCCATCTCTGTGTCACGGCTCTGCATACCCTCGAGCTCGATTCTAGTGCCGTGGCAGGAATAACAGGAGTCAGCATCAGTGAGTTCATTTTGCGGCTGCAGGGTCAGGACATCTCCTGACATTGACTGCACCCCGTTTATGCTCGTAGTCAGGTCGCGGTAGAGGGTGTTATTCTTCAGGTTGCCGTAGGCCTGCGACATGATGTTTTCTTTGTACTGCCCGGCCTCTACAGGATGACAGGTGGCACAGTCACCGGGAGTCACCAGGACATGCACCTGATAGCCATTGTGCTCGAACACGTCACGGTGTTTGGCCGCATTCAAGGTGTGGCACTCGGCGCAGCCCACCGTGGTTTTCAGCAGCTGCTTCGGTACGCCGGCCGCTGAAACTCTTCTCTCTAGAGCAGGCTTCTGCAAAGCCTGCGCAGGGCTCACCTGGGCATGCCGGCTCATCTGCCACGCCTTGACCATGCCAGGGGCTATGCTCTGGTGGCACTCCAGACACTCGGCTGTGGCGTCACTCATTTCTGCTGCCTCTGCCCCCCAGGGAAGCAGCAGACACAGCCCCATCACTGCCAGCACAATCCTTGTCATGCGGAATTCACCTCACCCTCGTCTCCCAAAAGCCGGCAATACAGACCTCGCTCTCAGAGGCGGTTCCTCAGATTGCTGCTCTAGCCGCCTGGAGGGCAGCATCATAGTCCGGCTCCTCGGCTATCTCCTTCACCAGCTGCACATAGGTGACTTTACCCTGTTTGTCCACCACCAGCACTGCCCGGGCCAGCAGCCTGAGCTCCTTTATCAGCAGGCCATAGGCCGTGCCAAAAGATGCCTCTCTATGGTCCGACAGGGTCTGCACCCTGTCAACACCGGCAGCACCGCACCACCTTTTCTGGGCAAAGGGCAGATCCATGCTCACGGTCAGTATGGCCACCTCATCTGACAGGCTGGCAGCCTCATTGTTGAACCGTCTGGTTTCCATGTCGCATACAGGGGTGTCAAGCGAGGGCACCGAGCAGATGATGCAGACCTTGCCGCGATAGCTGGAAAACTGCACCGGCTTGAGGTCATTGTCGAGCACCACAAAATCAGGGGCCTGGTCACCAACTTTTATCTCATTTCCCACCAGTGTCAGGGGATTTCCGCGCATGGTGATTATTCCTGGACGCTCTGTCATTTTTTCCATCCTTTCGGGTTCCTGGGTGGATATCAACTTGGGTTTGATTTGCGCTTTAGATCTTCTGTTTTTCGTGGTGACACAAAAATTACTCTAAGGACGGCTCAACCAAAATGCAACCTGATATGTCATTTTATTCGACGGAAATGGCATGGTCAAGCTTCTGCGTCGAGAGACTGAGGTGGGATTGCAGCTTAAAAGGTACTTGTCAGGTAGATCTCCTCAAAGCTTCTAGAATCGGAGGGAGTTGTGCAGAGTAATCAGTAGCTTTCCAAGTCGTCCAGGGGGCTTGCCACCCCAAAGCCTCCTTGCTGCAAGACGTGCGTGTAGATCATTGTGGCCGACAGGTCCTTGTGCCCCAACAAAGCTTGAATCGTCCGGATATCCGTACCTCTCTCCAGCAAATGAGTGGCAAAACTATGGCGGAATGTATGGGCACTTATCTTTTTCTTTAATCCCAGTGTCCTGGCAGCAACCTTGATGGCCTTGTTCACTACACTGGGGTCCACATGATGTCTCCGGACCTTGCCGCTTCTGGGATCCGTGGAAAGCCGGCGGGAAGGAAACACATATTGCCAACCCCATTCCTTGGCCGCCTTTGGATATTTGCGGGCGAGAGCATAGGGAAGAAAAACCTCACCATACCCTGCGGCCAGGTCCTGTTCGTGAAGGATCCTCACCTTGGCCAGGTGGTTGTTGAGCAAGGGGGTAATCGTTTCGGGAAAGGTGGTTACTCTGTCCTTTGCGCCTTTGCCGGAACGAACCGTAATCTGCCTCATGTCGTAGTCAATATCCTTTACCCTGAGCCTGACTGCCTCTGTGATTCGAAGACCGCTGCCATAGAGCAGTTTGACGATCAGTTGGGGCGGGCCCGCGAGAAGATGGATCAGCTGGCGTACTTCCTCGCGGCTCAGCACAACCGGGATGTGTATCTTCTTTGTGGCCCTGACCGCATCTATCCTCCTTTCCAG
>JAFDGZ010000131.1 GCA_019309045.1 Deltaproteobacteria bacterium
TCGAACACATCAACAAAAAGCGCGAAGCCCTCGGCATCATGGGCGAGCGTGAACGAAAACTGTTCGACATGGAAGACCGTATGAAACTGGAAGCCATACCTGATAGCTTCTAGGAGAACAGTCGGCACGAAGTTGACAACCAGGGCTGTAAGGCTCTGAAGGAAATACGACAAATTGGTTAAGGAGGCTAGCATATGTCACGATTAGTTGCATTCGCCGCCTATCAGGGGGCTTACAACATCGTCCAGAAGGCGGAAGGCAAGCTCAAGCAGGCATTGGAGAAATACGGGCCGGAGCAAAAACTGGAATTTCCTGAGACGGCGTACTATTTGCCCATCATCTACGCCCTGCTCGGTGTGAAAGTTGAAACATTGGCTGATGCGGTGCCGGTGATGGAGCGATGCCGCAAACTTCTGCCGCCCCATATCAAAGGGACCATTCACACGCCCTACCTGGGCGGCACCCTGGATGCGGGAATGGCCACGGTTTTCGCTGAAGAGATCGTCGAGGCCATCCGCTATGTGGAAGATCCTGACTTCTATGTGCCTGAAGAAGAGGGTACCGCTGACAATATCTGGTTGGGCGCTGCAGCGGATGTCATCTTCCGCAAGCGGGGTATTGAGTTTGTGGACGGCACTGCTCCGGGATTCGCTGCCATTGTGGGAGCGGCACCCAGTCCAGAAATAGCCAAAGACATCGCTGAAGAGTACCAGAGAAAAAACATCTATGTGTTCATGCACGCTCACCAGGGCGGCACCACTTTCGCGGAACAACTGATCGAAGCGGGAGTGCAGATCGGCTGGCCCACCAGGTTGGTACCATTCGGACCCACCATCTCATCAGCGGTGTTTGCCCTGGGGTTTGCCTGTCGCGTGGCCATGGCCTTTGGAGGTGTGAAGCCTGGTGATTACAAGCGTAACCTTCTTTACAATAAGAACAGAACCTTCGCTTTCGTCAATGCACTAGGTGAAGTCAACGCCGAATGGGCTGCCAATGCTGCCGCTGCCATCAACTGGGGCTTTCCCACTATCGCTGACACTGATATTCCGGAAATTCTCCCCACTGGTATCTGTACTTACGAGCATGTGGTCGCCAATGTGCCCCATGATCAGATTGTTTCCAAATCCATTGAAATTCGCGGCCTCAAGGTAACGATCGCTGAGGTGCCGGTGCCGGTTTCTTACGGTCCAGCCTTCGAGGGCGAGCGGATCCGCAAGGACGATGTCTATCTGGAGTGCGGTGGCGGGCGGACTCCATGTGTGGAGTGGACCACTATCGCTCCCATGGAAGAGGTGGAAGATGGCAAAGTGGAAGTGATTGGTCCTGACATCACGGATGTGAAAGAGGGCGACAGGTTGCCTCTGGCTGTGGTGGTGGAAGTTGCCGGCCGCAAGATGCAGGAAGACTATGAGCCTATTCTGGAGCGCCAGATTCATCACCTGGTAAACTATGCCCAGGGCATCATGCACATAGGCCAGCGCGACATCGCCTGGTACCGTATTGGCAAGGCGGCGGTGGAAAAAGGTTTCACCCTGGAACACATCGGCAAGATTATCCACGCCAAATACCACCAGGACTTTGGTGCCATCTTCGACAAGTGCCAGGTAAAGATTTACACTGAGGAAGACAAGGTCAAAGAAATAGTAGAAAAAGCTCGCTCTGTCTATCACGACCGCGACGCTCGTATCGAGGGCATGACGGACGAGACCACAGACATTTACTACTCTTGCACCCTGTGTCAGTCGTTTGCCCCGAACCATGTCTGCGTCATAAGCCCGGAGCGTACGGGACTGTGTGGTGCCTATAACTGGATGGACTGCAAGGCCTCGCACGAGATCAATCCCACAGGCCCCAATCAGCCTATCGACAAGGGCGAGACCTTAGATGAGAAGTACGGCAACTGGAAAGGTGTGAATGAGTTCGTTTTCAAGGCTTCACGTCAGGCGGTTTCCAGCTACAATTTTTACAGCGTCGTCTTCGATCCCATGACCACTTGTGGCTGCTGTGAGTGCGTGGCCGCAGTGCTGCCCATGTGCAACGGGGTGATGACCGTGAATCGCGAGTTTGTGGGCATGACCCCCTGCGGTATGAAGTTCAGCACTTTAGCGGGTACCATCGGCGGCGGGCAGGTGACGCCGGGCTTCGTGGGGCACAGTAAATACAATATCTGCCAGCGCAAGTTCATCAAAGGTGACGGTGGCATCAAGAGGTTAGTATGGATGCCGAAGATGCTCAAGGAAGAGATCAGGGAGCGTTTTGAGCAACGGGCCAAGGAAGAAGGCATCCCGGATCTCCTGGATCGGATTGCTGATGAGGATGTGGGCAGCACCGAAGAAGAAATCCTGCCCTTTCTCCAGGAGAAAAAGCATCCAGCCCTGGAGATGGAGTCGATTCTTGGTTGATGATAGGTGCCGCAGAGAGGCGAACCCTCTCTGCGGTTTTTAGTTGATCTGTAGAGGTTGAGGAGAAATACTATGGGCTTAACAGGAATTCAGATTTTCAAGTTGCTTCCCAAGACCAATTGTGGTGAATGTGGGGTGCCCACCTGCCTTGCCTTTGCTATGGCGCTGGCTTCGGGAAAAGCGGAACTGGAAAGCTGCCCCTATGTTTCGGAAGAAGCGAAAGAGCAACTGGCCGAGAGTTCCGCGCCCCCGGTCAGGCCACTCACAGTGGGCACCGGTGACTATGAGGTGAAAGTTGGCGGTGAGACTGTCCTGTTCCGTCACGAAAAGACCTTTGTCAATCAGCCAGGACTGGCCGTGCTGGTTACCACCGACATGGATGAGGCTGCTGTCAATGACAGACTGGAAAAGCTGCAGAAGTACCAGTATGAGCGAGTCGGACTTAATCTGAGGGCGGAGATGGTGGCCATCAAGGACACCTCGGGAGATGCGGAGGCATTCACTGCCCTGGTGAACAAGGTCAAGGACAGCTCTCCGGCGGCGCTAATTTTGATGAGTGACAACCCTGACGTTCTTGCTGCAGGGGTGAAAGCGTGCGTTGACCGCAAACCTCTCATTTATGCGGCCACTGAAGAGACAGCTGACACCCTTGGCGCCTTGGCAAAAGAGACTGGTTGTCCTCTGGCGGTCCGGAGTTCAGACGGGTATGATGGCCTCATAGCCTTGACAGAGAAGCTTACAGGCATGGGCCTCAAGGACCTGGTATTGGATACCGGTGCCAGAACTGCCAAGCAGGCATTCGAGGACCACACTGTTCTGCGACGAGCTGCCATCAAACAGGTATTCCGACCTCTAGGTTTTCCCACCATCACCTTCCCATGCGAGATGGCGGACAACCTCATGGACGAGACTGTGCTGGCGGCCATGTTCATTGCCAAGTATGCGGGCTTTATTGTCATGAGCGATTTTGAGGCAGCCAGTCTTTTCCCTCTGCTATTGGAACGGCTCAATATCTATACTGATCCGCAAAGGCCGATGACTGCTGACCAAGCAATCTACCCCATTGGCAACCCGGATGAGAACTCCCCAGCACTGGTTACCTGCAACTTCTCGCTTACTTATTTTATTGTTTCAGGTGAGATCGAGGGCAGTAGGGTGCCCAGTTGGCTTGCTGTTGTCGATACAGAAGGATTGAGCGTGCTCACGGCTTGGGCCGCAGGCAAATTCACCGGGGAGACAGTGGGAACCGCCATAAACAAGCTCGGGCTCGGAGACAAGATTTCTCACAAGAACCTCATTATTCCAGGCTATGCTGCTGCAATAAGCGGGGAGTTGGAAGAGGAGTTGGCAGGCTGGAAGATCCTGGTAGGGCCTCGAGAGGCGGCGCATATCTCCAAGTACCTGAAAGAGTGGAAACCGGAGTAGGGCTCTCCTGACGGCCAGCAGGCAAAGCCTCGATTCTGGCAGGCTGCGAGTCTCCAAATTGGGCGCAGCCGCGGCTGTTCCCCTCAGATTCTTGGCGGGAGCAAAGCCGGAATAATGTGAACCCAGTCGTGATGGGGCTGTGCCCTGAGGGCACACACGCTCCCAGGCCCTGAGAAAGGGGAAGGAGGGTTTATGATACTCATTGGCGAAAATGTCAATATCATGAGCAAGAAATACGGCAAGGCCATGAAAGAAAAGGATGCCAAGATCATCCAAGAGCTCGCAGTGCAGGAACAAGAGGCTGGCATGGATTATGTGGATCTCAACATTGGTCCGGCCGGGCGCATCGGGGAAGAGCTCATGGAATGGATTGTCAAGACTGTTCAAGAAGTGGTTGATCTTCCTTGCGCCCTTGATACTTCCAACGTCAATGCTATCCGGGCTGGCCTCAAGGTGCACAAAGGCAGGGCGCTGATCAACTCGATTTCAGCGCGCCCCGACAGAATGGAGGCCCTGCTGCCGTTGGCCAAAGAATTCGACGCCGATTTTGTCGGTCTTCTCTGGGGACCAGAGGGAATGCCCCGAGACGAGCACGAACGAGGAGCTCTTGCCGAGACAATTCGCAGTGAGGCGGCAGCTCTCGACATTCCCATGGAGCGGATCTGGCTGGACCCAATCGTCACTCCTGTGAATGTCCAACAGAATCAGGTCCTGGCACTCTACGTATTTATGCGGGACTACTACAGTGCGGGTGTCTTTGAGGGCTGCACTTCCACCTGTGGTCTGTCCAATGTGTCAAACGGCGCTCCCGAGCATCTGCGCCCCATTCTGAACCAGACGTACCTGTTGATGCTCAAACGTTGGGGCATGGCCTCTGCTATTGTGGACACTTTCGACACGGAACTCCACAAGTTTGCCCGAGGTGAGGTGCCGGAAATAGAAGCACTGGTCAACAAGGTCATTGATGAAGAACCGATTGACATGGACAGCTTGAGCAAGGAAGAACGGGACTACGTCAAAACTGCTCGGGTGCTGTTGAGTCAGAGTCTGTATTCGGATTCCTGGCTGGAGATCTAACCCCTGGGGCTACCCACGAAAAGGAAAAGCTCCCTTTTGGGCCGAAGGGAGCTTTTTTGTTTGCTCGCTACCTCTTGTCAAATATAATCATAGCCAGCCACCATGAGAACAATAATGAGTGATATATAGCAGCAAGGCTAAGGCGGCCCCCAGCACCTGCCCAGCTAGGTCAAATCATCATCTGTCTGTTGCAGATATTCTGCTTCTATAAGAGTTGCAGGGTCTTGCACCCGAAAGGCGATCATTAGCGGCTTGTCTGGCAGCCAGTTGTCCTGGTATTCTGGGACAGCAAATGTTACAGCAACCAGGTTAGTCGGCCCTGTACTGCGGCAGGGTCTGCTGCAGCTGGGCCAACCCTTTTTTGTAGGCACTGAGGGATCTTTCGAGAGAACTACGTTCCACCAGGGCGTAGCGCTCCGAACCCTTGCTCCAGCGCAGCTCCAGATGGAGCTTCTTTTCATAGAACACGACACCGTCATCGGTTGGATAGGAGAGGATGAAGCGGTTGCCTGCGGCACAGGTGGCCAGGTAATGCTGGGCGGCAAAAAAGAAGAGAGCAGCAGCGGGGAGAGAGA
>JAFDGZ010000132.1 GCA_019309045.1 Deltaproteobacteria bacterium
TACCATAACTGTAGGAAGAGCAGCAGACAATGACATCGTGCTCTACCACAGGTTGACTTCCAGACATCATGCCATACTCCACTGGGCAGCCTCTGAAAACAAAATATACCTGGCGGATCTTGCCTCCAGGAACGGCACATTTCTGAACAGGCAAAGACTTTCTCGAGACTCGAGATACGAACTGTCCCCTGGAGACCAGCTCTCTTTTGGGCCTGAACCTACTCTGGTTTATCTTACGCCCGAAGCTTTCTATGATCTTATTGTAATGCTGGCAGCGAATTATGGCGGCTAATCCTTGCCTGATTCAACTGATGGGGCCATGTCGGCAGACCAGCCAACACCACTACCGTGCCTTATGGCCCACAAATTGTCACCAATTTGCCAGAGTAAGGACTCTGGAGGCAATTCTTGCCGCACTACTGCGCAAGGCAGATTTGCCCCCAGAATAACCGCCACTCTGGCAGCCAGATAACCTGGGGCGGTGGCCACAATCTAACTGGTGAACTAGAGGGAGCGCGGTGACAAGTCTGACTGTTTTGTCAATAGCCCATAAAGAGAGAGCCGTGTATTCCTCCCGATCGCTGACAATTTTCCTCTTACGAGTTGTACAGCGTTGAAATTCCCGTCTTTGTCTGTTGCGGGAATTGCTGCTGAGTCAAGAGAATGAGGTAGCAGAAGCATGGATATAACACCTTCTTCACCCGTGCGTGTCCTTGCTGTAGATGACGAGGAGGACATACTTGATCTTTACCGTGAGTTTCTCTGTCCTGAGGTGACAGGCAGCAAGCTAGAAGTAACCTACTGTAAACAGGCTGAAGAAGCGGTTGCCATAATCCAGGAAGGTTCTGCTTCTCAAGACCCATATTCTGTTGTTTTCCTTGATATTCTGCTTCCTCCTGGACGGGACGGCGTCTGGGCAGCAGAACAGATCCGCGCCATAGATCCAAGGATTTCTATTGTTATAGTAACCGGACTTTCTGACATACCTCCCGAAGAAATTGTCAAACGCGTACCCCCTGCTGACAAACTCCTTTACCTGCGCAAACCCTTTGCAGCTGAAGAAATAAGACATTTTGCCTATGCTCTGGGCGAAAAATGGAAACAGGAATCCAGGCTACTGTCTCTGCAGGCCGAACTCGAGGCCCGCATCGAGGAAGCCCACGCTGAACTTGTCAAAGCCAATGAACGACTCAAAGAGGAAATCGAGGAGCGCAAGCGTACTGAACAGGCCCTGCGGGAGAGTGAGGAAACCTACCGCACTGTGCTGGAGGCCAATCCGGATCCAGTGGTTGTCTACGATATCGAGGGAAGGGTCCTCTACTTCAATCCTGCCTTTACTCGAGTATTCGGCTGGTCTCTAGAGGAGAGGCTGGTAAAAAAAATGGATCTCTTCGTGCCGGAAGAATGTTGGTCTGAAACCAAAATGATGATCGACAAGGTGCTGGCGGGAGAGAGTTTTTCTGGCATAGAAACGCAGCGATTCACCAAAGAAGGGAAAATAATTCCAGTCAGCATCAGTGGAGCCATCTACCGAGACAAGAATGGTGAGCCTGTAGGCAGTGTGATCAACCTGCGAGACATAAGCGAGCAGAAGTGTCTGGAGGCGCAGCTACGTCAGGCCCAGAAAATGGAGGCTGTGGGGACCCTGGCAGGCGGTATTGCCCACGATTTCAACAACCTACTCCAGGCTATACAGGGCTATGCAGAACTATTGCTGCTGCAGACCAAAGCCGATGATAAGGGCTGGCGGGAACTTCAAGAAATTGCCCGGGCTGCCAAGAGAGGAGGCGACCTCACCAAACAACTGCTCACCTTCAGCCGCAATATGGAAAGTGACAGACGGCCACTGGATTTGAATCAGGAAATAGGCCAGGTCCAAAAGCTTCTGGAAAGAACTATACCCAAGATGATCAATATCGAATTGAAACTGGCTGATGACCTCAAAATAGTCAATGCTGACCCGGGACAGATAGAGCAGGTTCTGATAAACCTTGCCGTTAACGCCAAAGACGCCATGCCCGACGGAGGAAAATTAACTATCGAGACCAGAAATGTGGTCTTGAATGAAGAATTGTGCCGCCTTCACTCAGGAGCCGAATCCTGGCACTATGTGCTTCTCGAAGTTACAGATACAGGCCATGGTATGGACAGTGAGACTCTGGAACACATCTTCGAGCCTTTCTTCAGTACTAAAGAACCAGGTCGAGGTACAGGCCTTGGTCTTGCCATGGTCTACGGCATCGTCAAGAGCCATCAGGGCTTTATCAGCTGCTCCAGCCGACCAAATCAGGGCACCACTTTTAGGATCTACTTGCCCGCCCTGGAGGAAGGAAAGGAGGCACCCGCCACCCAAAGCACTGATTCTTCCTGCAGAGCCGGCAATGAGACCATACTGCTTGTGGATGACGAAAAATATATTCGCGAACTGGGCGAACAGATACTCACCACCTTTGGCTATGAAGTACTCCTTGCCTCGGATGGTGAGAAGGCCCTGGAGATCTATCGCCAAAATGGACAGGGCATTGAACTTGTCATTCTTGATTTAATCATGCCGGGCATGGGCGGTAAACAGTGTCTACAGGAGCTACGTCAGCTCGATCCTCAGGTCAGGGTGGTCATCTCGAGTGGCTATTTCCCGGATGATCCGAGCATGGAAAGCTTCAAAGACTCTGCAAACGGCTTTGTGACCAAACCTTATGATGTGAAACAGCTTCTCGCTGTAGTTCGACACGCCCTGGACGACAACCAGTATAAGCAAAATCCCTGAGCAAACCTGCAGACCATATGGAGCTGTTCCTAGACAGAGACGAAATCTGTCAGCTAGGGACGCATTCTGTCTCGCATGTCTCCTGGTTCCCCCAGAGCAACAAGAAGAAAAATCGTTTTTTAGCTTGTAAATCAGCTTGTTAATCAATTTTTCCATGTTCTGGCATTGCTTCTGCATTAGGCTCGACAAACTCCTGTGAATAATTGATAAAGAAGAAAGGGACAAAGGCATATGGAATCGATCATTCATTCGGACAAGGTGATGAAAGATTGTGAAGTTCTCAAATGGGCCTCGGAGCATAGATCCTGTAGAATCTCGGAAGTTCCCAATTGGGTAATCATGACCCTGCTGGAAGACATTGCCAATTACGATTGCCATCTAGTGGAGCAGCTCGTCAGACAGTTTGATAATTCTCATTCCTGGGTCACCGAAGAGCACTACCTCGACCGGTTGGTAGAAAAGTTCATGAACAATATTCTTATCGCCAGCCTCTATGAAGATGGACTTTTTCTGGAGTCTCAGGATGTGATAGGAGAGATAAAGCTTTTTGAATTGCAAAATGGGCCGCAAATTCAGGTTGACTTGGACGCCTTCATGTCTGAGGACGACACAGCGGAAAAGCAGCAGCTGCCGCAACCTCACATGATTGCCTCCATCTGCTGATGACTCTGGCCGGCCTGTTGCATATCGAGTTTAAAGGGATTTATTCCGCTCACTGGCGGTATCCCTCAGCACAAGCCGGGAGAAAGACAATGGCTCACAAGGTTCTGGTTGTTGACGACGAAGCACAGGTTAGAGATATCCTCAGCAGGTTTCTTGCCGTCCAGGGCTATGAACCTATAACAGCCAGTAGCGGCGATGAAGCAATCGCCCTGGTGAAAAATGAAAGTCCAGCAGTGATCCTACTGGATATTACCATGCCCGGCACTGATGGCATTGAAACCTGTCAGCGGCTGCGTGAGATGGAGACAACGAGGCTGGTGCCGATAATCGTGGCCACCGCCCATCCAGACTGTGTCCCGGAAGCACTGCTGGTGGGAGCTGATGATTTTGTAGACAAACCCTTCGATTTCAAGGAGCTTTCACTCCGCCTGGAAACTGCCCTGCAAATTGCCCATCTCGCAGATGAGACAGAAAGAGCCATGCTCTACACCCAACTCTTGGGGGAGAGCCTGCATTAGCAAGGCTGTCGTCAACCTCGGGTTGGCCTTATGTGGAGAGGCGTGATAACAGGGTGAAGCTGTTGAGAACCTTGTTGAAGCTTTCGCGGTCTCGCTCGAGAAATTCTCTTTTGGACGTATTGTATCTGATGCTGTAAAAGGTATCGTCTATAAGAAAACCGTGGTAGATTGTCTGCTGTTTGAGCCCGTCCCGGGTCTGGAAACTGAACACCAGACGAAAACCTCTGTATTGCTTTATCTTCACAGGATCGTTCTCTAAAACTCGAAAATTGGCCACTAGAGGATCAGAAGAGATTTCATCAATAATGATTTCGGCCAGTTCTTGCGGCAACATGCCCTTCTTGAATTTCTTGCTTGTGTGTTTGAAAGGTCTGTCAACATCGATTTCTTGAACAAGGATATATTCCAAATAGGGACTGTCTCTGGTGATGAGCAAATACTTGCTGGTATCTATTCTTTTCCATCCTCGAGGAATATCCACGGAAAAAGCTGCAGTTGAATAATGCAGTGGATCTCCTGGCGGCCTGCCTGTAGCACACGCAGTCAAGAGACACAGTAGGAGGAGGATGAGATATCTTTTCATGTCGTCTCGTTCCTATTCAGAGCACTGCTGCAAATATTCCACAATGTAATTCTTGTCTGTGGCAGTCGGAGCCAGGGCAAGATACCTTGCGAAGGCATTCCTGGCAAGACAGTATCTGCCATTCTTGTAGTAGAGCAGGCCAATTGCCTTGTATGGCTCGGGAAAATCTGGATCGAGACCAATGGCCTTTTCATAGTATTGCCCGGCTGTTGTCAGATCATCTCCCTCACCCCGCTGGCGGCAGACTTCTCCGAGGAGATAGTACCCTCTGGCGTCATCTGGGGCAAAATTGAGGTATCTTTCGGCGTACTGTCTGGCAGATTCGAAACGGCCAGCTTGCAGATAGATCTCTGCATTGGTCAATAGTGCCCCTCGCGTGTGCCGCAGGAACTTTTCCCTGTCCATCGGCCGGGCTGGACGACTTCCAGGCAAAAGAGACTTGACGAAGGCCTGGCACCTCTTTAAACGTTCCTCAATGTCTGGGTAGCTGTCTGCACACAAAGACATGGTCTGGATCTGCCCTCGCAGCTCTTGCTGCCGCAAGAGCAATCCCACAGCATCGATAGGGTCATAGCCGGCTTTGGCCAGCAAGTCAAGAGCTGCCAGGTCTGCCTCAGCTTCAAGCTGTTGCCTGAAATCATGCAGGGAAGATGCCTGCCAACCTGACTGAAGTGCAACACTCAAGTTTGCCTCGGTTAGAGACGAAACACCATCTGGTGAATCGTGCTCCCGTGCATATCTCAAGGCTTTCAAGGCATGTCTGGAGGTGCAGTGTGACATCTCGTGGGCAAGCACGAAGGCTAGCTGGGCCTCGCTCTCTGCCTGAGCCAGCATCCCCGTATGAATGTAGATAACACCGTTGGGAAAAGAGAAGGCCTCCGGGCAGGGATCTTCGAGAACCACCACTCTGAAGGAAAAATTGCCAGGCGCTTCCTGAACTTGCAACTTTCTAACGACTTCAGCAAGATATGCTGTCAGGGCAGGTGCTTTGCAAATATGTGCTCTGGCATCAATGGCCTTCTCGGCTTGTCGTGCTTGTTGCCACAGCATTTCTTCTTCCACGGGGTCATTCCTTACTTCTCCCCTGATAGCTGACAGATCTCTTGCTGCACAACCGCTGGTCAGAAAACAGAACAATGATGTTAGAACCACGTACCTCATAAC
>JAFDGZ010000133.1 GCA_019309045.1 Deltaproteobacteria bacterium
GGGGTGATCGGCATGGGCACACTGGTTGCCCTGGCCAGGACGCTGCGCGACCTCAAGAAAAGGGGTGAAGGCCACTGAGATTCGCCAGGCAGCAGCGTTAGAAAAAGGGAAAAGTCGACAAGGCCTGGTCCCGCGCGGGAGAGCTGCTTTTTCCGCCCTCATAAAGCGGCGCCACAGGTGCCAGCCTTGGCAATCTTTCCAAGAGATCCCACCGAATGACCACAGACATGCGTGATTTCTGAGACTCGTGGGAATCATGCCAACGGGCCGCGGTGCTTCAGCTAGTTGTCATGATTGGGGGGAGAGTGCCCTTCCATTTCGAAGAGCTCTTGCTGGTGAGTTTTCCCGGGAGAGCGGTTGAAATGGAGATAGGCAAGCCTGGTAGCAACGCGTCCCCGTGGAGTGCGCTTGAGGTAGCCCTCCTGCAGTAAATACGGCTCGTAGACATCCTCCAGAGTGTCTTTTTCCTCTCCCACTGCAGCGCAGAGAGTGTCGATGCCAACCGGCCCGCCATCGAATTTGTCGATGAGCGTCAGAAGGATTTTTCTGTCCATCTTGTCGAAACCTTTGCCATCAACACCGAGCATTTCCAGGGCGGCATCCGTGACCTCTCGAGTAATGATCCCGTCTGCCCGCACCTCGGCGTAGTCGCGCACCCGGCGCAACAACCGGTTGGCGATTCTGGGAGTGCCGCGGGAGCGCCTGGCAATCTCCCAGGCGCCGCCACGGTCCACTGATATTCCGAGAAGGTTGGCTGAGCGGTGGACGATCCTGGCAAGTTCTTCTGGCTGATAGAAATCCACCCGCAGCGCCACCCCAAATCGATCTCGCAGCGGTGGGGTCAGCAGACCGGCCCTGGTGGTGGCTCCAACCAGGGTAAAGTGAGGCAAGTCCAGCTTGACTGTTCTGGCGCTGGGGCCCTGGCCAATGATGAGATCGAGCTGAAAATCTTCCATGGCTGGATAGAGAATTTCTTCCACCACAGTGTTGAGTCGATGAATTTCGTCGATGAAAAGGACATCGCGGTTGTCCAGGTTGGTGAGGATGGCAGCGAGGTCGCCGGGCCTTTCAACTACAGGACCAGAAGTGGTGCGAATATTGACGTTCAGTTCCTGGGCAATGATGTAGGCAAGGGAGGTCTTGCCCAGGCCGGGAAAGCCGTGAAGCAGCACATGGTCCAGAGCTTCATGGCGGGCCCTGGCAGCTTCTATGAACACCCGCAGATTATCCTTCACCCGCTGCTGGCCAATATAGTCATCGAGACTCCGGGGACGGAGGGTTGCCTCGAGGCGTCCTTCTTCTGTCTTTTCCATGCCGCTCAGTAAACGTTCTTCCATGGAGTCCGTCCTCTGGGTCTCTCCGAAGCTCAGGCAAGGGCCCGGAGTGCTTCTTTCAACAAACTCTGCAGATTGACCGGCTGCTCTATTTTTGGCCAGACGCTGTTCAGGGCTTTCTTGGCCACCTTTGCCTTATAGCCGAGATTGAGCAGGGCAGAAAGGGCATCCTCCATAATGGCCTCATCCTGCCATTGCGGAGGAGATTCCTTCTGAATTGAGGGCAGGTCCATTTTAGCCAGTTTGTCCCTCAGCTCCACCACCAGTCGTTCGGCAGTCTTGCGTCCCAGACCCGGTATGGCCACCAGGCGCGGCAGATCTTCCTGCCTGATGGTGGTTGCCAGTTCAGCCACTCCCACACTGGAAAGGATGTTTATGGCCAACCGCGGTCCAATGCCGGTAACACTGAGGAGAAGTTCGAAGAGCTGCTTTTCCTGGCGCGATTGGAAGCCATACAGCTGCAGGGTCTTTTCCCGCACGTGCGTGTAGGTGTGCAGGGACACCTGGCCGCCGTTCTCTGGAAGTTCGTAAAAAGTTGTCAGGGGAACATAGATCTCGTAGCCGACTCCCCCCACATCAATGATGACGCATTCTGGTGATTTGAACAAAAGAGAGCCCTGGATGTGGGCAATCATGATGTCATTCCTCTGGCGATTCGGGATGTCACCTGGCAGCTGTGCAAATGGCAGATGGCTACAGCCAGGGCATCGGCAGTGTCAGCTTGGGGCAGCCCCTCCAGACTCAAGAGATTCTGGACCATGATCTGCACCTGCTTTTTCTGGGCCCGGCCATAGCCAACCAGGGCCTGTTTTACCTCGAGGGGCGAGTACTCGGCAATGTTCAGGCCGGCTTTGATGCCGGCCAGAATGACAACACCGCGGACATGCCCCAGTTTCAGGGCAGTTTTCACATTGCGCGCGTAGAACAGATCTTCCACAGCCATTACCTGTGGTGCATGCTCGCCAATAATCGCTGTCAATTCACGAAAAATGTTCTCGAGCCGCCAGTTGAAGGCGAGGCTGGCCGGCGAAAGAATCCGGCCACTGGCCACATGAGAGGGGCGGCGCCCGGAGGCTTCGACTATGCCGTATCCTGTAGCCAGGGAACCGGGATCTATGCCAATAATTCTCATTTGTCCATCCCCACCAGGGGAGCAAGGCAACAATTGCTGTCTAATCGGCGAGAGGCTTCAGGTGATCCGCTGCAAAATCTCCACAGGAATATCAAAGTTCGCATAGGCCTTTTGCACATCGTCCGAGTCTTCGAGTGCTTCCATGAGCTTGAGTATCTTTACGGCCTGAGCTTCGTCCAGCTGCACGGAATTTTTGGGAACCATGGTTATTTCGGCCATGGTATAAGGCATGCCTTTCTCATCGAATGCCTGCTTGACAGCTTCAAAAGACTCGACTGAAGTGTGGACCTCCAGCTGGTCCTCAGTGGCGATTACGTCATCGGCGCCTGCTTCGATGGCCACCTCCATCACCTCGTCTTCACTCACCTGGTCCTGGTCGAAGGCTATCAGTCCTTTCTTGTCGAACATCCAGGCCACGCAGCCAGCTTCTCCAAGATTGCCGCCGTGCTTGCCAAAAATGTAGCGCAGATCTGCAGCAGCCCTGTTCTTGTTGTCCGTCATTATTTCCACCAGAACAGCCACGCCGCCAGGACCATAGCCCTCATAGACAAGTTCTTCGTATGAGACGCCGCCGAGTTCCCCGGTTCCTTTCTTGATAGCCCGGTCAATATTTTCCTTCGGCATGTTTTCGGCTTTGGCCGCAGCAATGGCTTGCCGCAGTCTTGGATTCCCGGTTGGATCACCGCCTCCCAGGCGTGCAGCAACCTGAATTTCTTTGATGATTTTGCTGAATATCTTACCCCTCTTGGCATCAATAGCGCCTTTTTTGTGGCGGATACTATGCCATTTCGAATGTCCCGACATAGGTCGTTCCTCCCAGCAAGATCAAAATAGTTTCACAGGGACGATGCTGTAATGGAGCAGCTTCCACCCAGGCTAGGCGCAGATACTGGAGCTGCCGATCAGGCAGTGAAACAGTTGCTGCAGCTGGCCGCGGTGGGCGTTCATTTGCTCTGCTCCTGCTCCACTTCACTCTCGAGTGAGGTAAATGGACCCCACTGCGCTTATTGTTCGGGCAGGTCAGATGAAGCCTGCCTTTTTCCCAGGGCCACCAGGTACAATTCCCTGCTCCCTTTGCGAACAGCACGAGGCCTGATTCCCCTGACGCGCTCAAACATTGTCCTCAGCTTCTTGTTGAGAACGTCCAGTTCGGAGCCCTGGAAGATCTTTGCCACGAAGTGGCCGCCCGGCTGAAGCAGACTTGCGGCGAGCGCCAGGGCCTTTTCCACGAGCATGGCAGAGCGGGCGCTGTCTACGGAACGAATTCCAGTGGTTGCTGGAGCCAGGTCACTGAGGACCACATCGAAGGTGCTGGAATACCTGAAAAGATCGGTGGGCAGAAGGTTGAAAACATCACATGCAATGATGTGCACGTTAGTCGGGAGGGAAATATCCACTGGCTGGATATCGACTCCCACCACCAAACCATTCTTGCCAACGGCCCTGGAGCAATACTGCAGCCATGAACCAGGGTAGCAGCCCAGGTCCAAAACCTTGTATCCAGGCTTCAGCAGACCCACACGCCTGTCCACTTCTTCTAATTTGTACACTGAACGAGCAACAAATCCCTGTCGCTTGGCCCGCTGAAAAAAATGATCGTGAGGCTGCCACTTTCCCATTGGAATCGAAACCTGTATTCCTGTCGCTCTTCCTTGTAGCACAGGGCAAAACCTCTTGTAAATAGCGTTGAAGAGGAGGGCGCACTCATTTTTGCCGTGCTGAATGGCATCCGCTGCAAATTTGCTTGTGGAAAGTTGCGAGTCGCGGCAGCGGGTTGCCACTTTATGAGGTCTCGATGCCGGTTAGTGGTACTGTTCCTAAAATAACATGTATCAGGTTATAATATGGCGAAAACTGGTGAAATAATCTCCTTATATGGAAATGACATGGCCATTTTGTCAATTTTATAGATAAATCTTCTAGAATAGTGTTATATGAAGTTTGATTTTTGCCAGCCATACGGATATCCTCTTTTTGTGTTAGCACTCAATAAAGGTGAGTGCTAACACAAAAGGCATTTAGCCGGGGAAGAACATATCTTTTATGGAAAAAGGAGAGTGGAGCAATGGAACTGAAACCGCTGAACGACCGTATTGTGGTAAAACGGACAGAGGAGGAGGAAGTAACCAAGGGTGGCATCATTATTCCTGATACTGCCAAGGAGAAGCCGATTCAGGGTGAAGTCCTGGCAGTGGGTACAGGCAAGGTAAACGAAGATGGCAGCAAGATCCCTCTCGATGTTAAAAAGGGAGATACCATTCTCTTCAGCAAATACGCCGGCACTGACATAAATGTCGAGGGAGAAGAATTGTTGATTATGAGAGAAGACGATGTGCTGGCAGTGGTAGAAAAATAAGCGGTGCTCCCCTGACTGGACAGCTGGCAGAGAGGAAAGGCGACATGGCGCCGGTTGAGCGGGAGCACTGGTCTTTAATCTACCCGGGATACAGGTTTGCGACTGCATGCTGTACAGAGATGCAACATTCACTGACTTATTGGCCGAACCTACTGAAACAAGGAGACAAAGATGGCCGCAAAAGAACTGAAGTTCACTGAGAAGGCTCGCGAGTCCCTTCTCGAAGGCATAAACGCTCTTACCAATGCGGTGAAGGTTACTCTGGGTCCCAGGGGACGCAATGTGGTGTTGGAGAAGAGCTGGGGATCTCCCACCATCACCAAGGATGGGGTGACGGTGGCCAAAGAGATCGAGCTCGAGGACAAGTTCGAGAACATGGGAGCCCAGCGACGGCACCACCACCGCCACCATACTGGCGCAGTCGATATTTTTTGAAGGCTGCAAACTGGTAATTGCCGGACACAATCCCATGGCGCTCAAGCGGGGTATTGACAAGGCTGTGACAACGGTAGTCGAGGAGCTGCAGAAGCTGAGCAAGCCCACAAAGGATCAGAGGGAGATTGCCCAGGTAGGCACCATCAGCGCCAACAATGATGAGACCATTGGCAACATCATTGCGGAGGCCATGAACAAGGTGGGCAAAGAGGGAGTGATCACGGTGGAGGAAGC
>JAFDGZ010000134.1 GCA_019309045.1 Deltaproteobacteria bacterium
ACAAGTAACGCGAAGCCATCTCTTTGCGCCCTTAGCGCCTTTGCGAGAGGCAACCGCCATCAGGCGAAGCCCTCACGCAGACGAATCACAAAGACGAGTTCAACCAATTTGCGCCCTTAGCGTCTTTGCGAGAGGCAACCGCCATCAGGCGAAGCCCTCACGCAGACGAATCACAAAGACGAGTTCAACCAATTTGCGCCCTTAGCGCCTTTGCGAGAGGCAACCTGCCATCAGGCGAAGCCCTCATGCAGACGAATCACCAGAACAATTCCAACAATTCCCGCGCTCTGCGCCTTGGCGAGAGGTGAAAAAATGGCACGAGGAGATCAGTTAGCCAGGCAGTGGCGGATCATTCAGACACTCATCACCTCCAAGCACGGCAAGACCGTTGCCGAGCTGGTCAAGGAGGAAAACTGCCACCCGCGCACCATCTACCGCGACCTGGAGGCCCTGCAGGCAGCCGGCTTTCCCATCTACTCCGAGCGCATCGACGGCAAGGGCATCTGGTCCGTGGTGGACGAATACAAGCACCATCTGCCGGTGCCTTTCACCCTCACCGAACTCATGGCCCTCTACTTCAGCCGCGATCTCATCAGCGTGTTCCGCGGCACCATGTTCTATGAATCCCTGGAATCCCTCTTCCAGAAGATCAAAACCACTCTGCCCCCGGAATCCCTCGCCTATCTCGACAGTGTTGAGCAGACGCTTTACATCGGCTTCAAACCCCACAAGGACTACCGCCGCTTCCGCGAGATCATCAAGCAGATAAACGAGGCCGCAGTGAACCACAGAACCATTGATATGATCTACAGGACCATGAGCAGGGGAGGCGAAGAAAACCGCCGCCAGGTGGATCCCTACAAGGTCATGTTCTTTGACAGCACCTTCTATCTCATCGGCCACTGCCACCTGAGAAATGAGGTGCGCATGTTTGTGCTGGACCGCATCAAGATGATGAACGTCACCAACCGCACCTTCGAGATTCCCAGAGACTTTGACCTGGCATCCTACATGCAGAGCCCCTTTCGGGTAATCCACGACAAGCCGGTAAAAGTCAAAATCCGCTTCCACAAGAGCGTTGCCGGCTACATCAAAGAAAAAATCTGGCACCACACCCAGAAGATAAAGCCGCAAAAAGATGGTTCAATAATCTTCACCGCCGAAGTCGCGGGAACTGATGAAGTCAGGCACTGGGTACTGAGCTATGGCAACAAAGCAGAAGTTCTGGAGCCTCAACATTTGAGAGAAGAAATTGCCAGCGAACTTATCGACTCCCTTGACAAATACTCAGAGGAGGCAAGAAAGGCGCAGCCAGTTTAAAAATCAGATGTTTGAATTGACCAGAGAGGATTACAGTTCCTTGCCCGGCGGCCAGTATTTATACCAATGGAAAGAATTTTATGATTTTATGGACGTGCCCGTCTCTCGTTTCAGGACAAAGGTTGGCCAGTAGGGCCGAAAAGCCGCCAGTCCGGCACAGCCCAGACGTGCCGGCTGAGGCGTTCTACTTCGCGCCCGCGATTCACAACCAGGCCGAGACGCCAGGCGTCAGCCTTTATACCTGGTGGCTGGAGCTTGTCAAGGAGTTCCTCGAGCGGCCGAGCATCTTCCCGATGGGCCCTGGTTCCGGCCCTGGCCTCCATAGCCAGGATGCCATGGGAGGCGTACATCACAAAGTCAACCTCTCGGCCGGCACGAGTGCGATAGAAATGGAGCGAAGGGGGATGCCTCTGCCAGGACGACCATCTCAAGACTTCATTGAGAACTGCTGTTTCAAACAGAGGGCCGTCAGAGAGACTCATACGCTCAGAGAGCAGTCTGGCAAGCCCGGGATCTGTCCAGTACAGCTTCGGACTCTTGATCAGGCGTGCGGTAGTGGTAGGAAGCAAAGGGCGAAGGAGGAAAACCTGGTACGATATTTCGAGAAAACGCAGATACCGCTTCACAGTGTTGACCGCCACACCGAGCTCCCGGGAGACTTCACTGTAAGAGAGGAGCTGGCCGGTGCGGGCAGCAAACAGGTTCTGGGCGAGAGCGAACTGATCCAGATCTGCAACCCGCCCCAGATCCGCAAGATCCCGCTCGAGGTAAGTTCGGCGGAAGTCTCGGAGCCAGACACGTCGGTCCTCCTCGGCCAGTTGCTCGATTCTGGGATAGCCGCCCCAGAGAAGATGGTCTTCTTCCAGGCCTCTCCAGAGTCGGGCGGTGTCGGCAGAGGGGGGGCTTTCAGCCATGTGGCGCAGGGCAACTTCTCCATCCCGCCACACGCGATCTAGGCCGGAGCATGGAATTGCCTGGCCTCCGACTCTTTCTATCAGAGCCAGGGGCCACAGCTCCAGCAAGGTGGACCGTCCGGCGAGTGTCTCCCGCACCTGCCGAAGCAGGAGAATCTGGGAAGATCCGAGGAGGAGAAACCGGTGGGCCTTTTTCCGGTCCGCCAGCACCTTGACCGCGTCGAGCAGGGTAGGTTGCTTCTGGATTTCATCGAGCACTACCAGCCTGCTGCCGTGGTCCAGACGCCGCACCGGGTCGGTTGCCAGCCGCAGTCTTTCGTCCGGGTCGTCGAGCGAAATGTATACGGGGGGGCCCTTGTCGTCAGGGGGGAGGAGCTCGCGAACCAGCGTGGTCTTTCCGGTCTGTCGCGCACCGGTCAGAACCGTCACCGGCCACCGCGCCAGACGCGATTGAAGAAGTGGCAGCAATCCTCTGGGATGAAGAGTCATAGGAACTAAATAGCATTGTTGTTGCAAAAAGGCAAGGCATTTTTGCAATAGCATTGCAAGAATATTACAATAAATCACTGGGCTGTCAGTATTTTGTAGGAGAGGCTTTCCCGGTCCTGCCTGCCCCTATAGCAGGTTTTGCAGCCGTGATTGTAGGATCATTGATGGGCAGGGGGTCTCACGCAAAGGCGCAAAGGGCGCAAAGGGGAGGGCCTCTGGCAATGATTGGTAGCCTCGACGAGGAGATCGATGTGAAGCCAGCTGGTGAGACACCGCACATCGAGAAGAAGCAAGCTTCTTCTCATTGCCCGCTATCTTCCCAGCAAGTTCCGCTGTTGCGGAACTTCTCTGCTTGCAGCAGAGTAGTCTTCCCCCCGATCTTGTTAACAGGGCTACAGGTGAGGCCTTTGCGTAAGTTACCCTGCCATCAAGCGAAGCCATCAAGCAGAAGAAGCCTAGAAGTGAGTCCTACTAATTTGCGCCCATTGCGTCCTCGCGTGAGGTACACTGCCATCAGGCGAAGCCTTCATGCAGAGGAAGCATAAAACGAGTCTTGCTAGTTTGCGGCCTTTGCGCCTTTGCGTGAGGCAGCCTGCCATCAGGCAAGGCCTTCATGCAGACGAATCACAGAAACGATTTCCACCAATTTGCGCCCCTGGCGCCTTTGCGTGAGGTACACAGCTATCAGGCGAAGCCATCATGCAGGTGAAGCATGAGCTAATTCGATTTTTTGACCGGATGTGTCAACCGGGTGAAGTATCATAAGAACAAAACAATGCTGACTGCCCCCAATCAGCCCCAGAACCCGGTAGCCGCAGGCTTTAGACTGCGTTTGGGGGCGGTTACAGAAACAATGGCCTGTTTGAGAATCTTAACGAAGCGACAAGACTTCCACGCTCAAAGCCCTAAGCTTTCTGTGATAGGAGAGAATTTTATCATTTTATGGATGGGCCCCCTTCGACTGGCTTTCTTGACAGAATGGGGTGGTAAAAGTAGTCTAGTTTAGAAGCGACAGATGCCTCTCCCTGGCGCCTATTTCCTGACAGTTTTCGTGACGGTATGTACCCATCGAAAAATCGACAGAATCATCAGAACAGGAGACATACCATGAAAACCATTGACGACCTGCCCCTCAGACACAATGAAAAGAAGGCCATAAAGGAAGCCACAAGAATCCTCAAGGAAAGGTATCCGGTTAAAGATGTCATACTTTTTGGTCTTAAGGCCCGGGGGGATAGCAGTGAGGAATCGGACATTGATCTGCTTTTATTGACAACGGAGCCTCTTCACTGGAAGGATCGGCACGCAATCATCGAAGCGCTTTTTGATGTGGAGATGAAACACGATGTTGTGATCAGCATTATAGTCAACACCATCCATGACTGGCAGAGCGGCTTCTGCACTCTGCTGCCTATTCATGAAGAAGTAAATCGAGTGGGGATTGCTGTCCGATGAGTGTACCCGATTCCACCGCTAGTAAACATAAACAGGTGCTGATCAACTACTGGATGGATAAAGCCGATGAATCCATGGAAGCTGCTCGCAGCGACTACGGTGCAGGTAGATATACGGTCGCTGTGAGGAATCTTTACTATGCCAGCTTTTATGCTTTAACAACAGTTCTGTTGAAAGAAGGACGCACCTTCAAGAGGCACAGCGGCGTCAAGGCTGCACTCCATAAGAATCTGATCAAGGCAGGTTGAAGATCAATGAGCGAAAATACCCGGTAGATAAAGTCAAGGGCAAAGCGCATAAATACACCGTCTATTCCCGTGAGGATTGATGTTTGTGTAGTTTACTGCTGGATTCGGAAAAGCTTTACAGGGTGGAAGAGGCTTGATGACACCTTGAACAGCAGGGTCCATTCCACTGAGTTTATGGAAAGGGTCGAAGGATGCTCCATGCTCTGTGTCGCATGTTTTCTACTGTTGCAGAGAATTTTATAATTTTATGGACGTACCGCCCTCTGCCATCATGCAGATGACGTTTGCTTTTATGAGAGGAGTGTTTCTATGGATTTGCTGAAAGAGACTGCGATTGAAACGATCAAGCGATTACCAGATCAATGCTCTCCGGAAGACATAATGTACAGAGTTCATCTTGTAGCCCAGGTTCTCGAGGGCCTTCAAGACGCTGAAGCCGGCAGGTTGCTGACAACCGAGGAATTGCTGGAGAGAGTTGATCAATGGGCCAGATAAAATGGACTGAGAGGGCAAGCAGTAATCTGCAGGCTATTTTCGAGTATATTTCAAAAGATTCCAGGATATATGCCGCCAGGTTTGTGAAAGCTCTTATTGCGGCGACCAGGAAGCTTGAAATGATGCCTCGCTGTGGGCGAGAGGTTCCCGAGCTTGAAAACCCTGAGCTGCGAGAAGTGATTTACGGTAATTACCGGATTATTTATAGAATCGCTGGCTCAGAGGATACTGGCTGTGATCCACGGGGCTCGCGACATAAGAGCGGCAATCAGGGAGGAATGGGAGCTCTGAGTGGCGGCACAGGTGATCCCCATTATGGGACCAGCTGTAGCCACCGTACCAGAACCATTCAAATGACGCCTGCAGCTATAAAGTAGGTGGAGCGGGTCTCGGCTCGACTGTCTTCGACTCGAAGCTCAGATCCGGGGGAGGACTTCGATCGGTGACAACAA